>CANGPW010000024.1 GCA_947456185.1 Bacteroidota bacterium
AAACCTGGAAAAGTATGTTGTTGCCGGATTTTTAAAAAAACCTCACTTTTGTGGGGTTTTTTTATTTTATTTAACTACCATTTTTTAACCATTTTTTTAATTTATGACGCAAGATTTTACTCTTAAAAGAAGAACTTTTGGAATTATTACTACTTTACGTAAAATTTTTAATCTTTAAACTTTAATACTTGTAAATAAGTATTTTTATTTAAATTGCATGTATTTAAACATTAAAAAATTTGAATCAAACTCTTCTTTATAATTCACTTTTACTAATTTCATCAAACTTTATAAAAAGACATAGTTTGATGCTAATATTTAGTATGTTTTTTATATTTAATAATTTGATTGCAGATACCAATTTTCAAATTAAATTTATTGAAAATAAAGGGCAATGGACTTCTGAAGTACTTTTTAAAGCGGATATTCCTAGTGGACATTTATTTATTTCCAAAAACTGTTTAACCTATTATTTAATAGACAAAAAATCCGTTCATGATCACCAACATGGACAAAAAGTATATACTGGAAATGCACAAGTTGTTAGGGTGTTTTTTGATGGAAATAATTCAAAAAATATTGAAATTGAAACGCATGAAACTTTTGGTGAAAAATATAATTTTTTTATTGGTGATGAATCAACATGGAGAATTGGAGTAAGAGCTTATCATCAAATTATTCTTAAAAATATTTATCAAGGAATAGATTTGGAAATTAATAGTAATGGTTATTCTGCTAAATCTAATTTTATTGTAAAACCATTTGCAGATCCATCCCAAATTAGATTGCGTTATGAGGGGGCCGATTCTTTAACTGTTAAAAATGAAGATTTAATTGTCAATACTTGGGTTGGAAATATTGTAGAAAAAAAACCAGAATCTTACCAAAGATTTAAAAAAAGTACCACTAAAATTTATTCTGCTTATCAATTAAACAATAATGTTATAACATTCAGGCTAGGTGAGTATGAAAAAGAAAAGGAATTAATTATTGACCCAACTTTAATTTTTGGAACTTACGTAGGTTCTATTGCTGATAATTTTGGTTTTTGTTCTGCATTTGATTATTCAGGAAATACCTTTGCTGGAGGAACAGTATATGGTGCTAGTTTTCCTAGAACAACGGGTAAATTCCAAGCAAATTTTGCTGGAGGAAATGGCTCTGGAGGAGAATATGCCCGTGATTGTATCATTACCAAATTTTCACCAGACGGAACAAATATGTTATGGGCAACATTTTTAGGTGGAAGTAATAATGAACAGCCACATAGTATGAGTGCCAACAGTGTAGGAGATATTGTAATAATGGGATCTACTTATTCCTCAAATTTTCCTGTTTCTAGCAATGGATATGATAGAACTTTTAATGGGTTAACAGATATATTTATAAGTAAATTAAGCAGTGATGGAAATACTTTAATAGGATCAAGTTTTTTAGGTGGTGCCAAACGAGATGGTATTACAGGAATAGAAGAAAATGGTTACCCAACTTATAATGGAATTTTATGTTATAATTATGCTGATTGGTATCGAGGTGAAATCATTGTAGATAGGTTTGATAATATTTATATATCAAGTGTTACATCATCTACCAATATCGATTTGTTTCCATTGCCAAATGCAATACAACCATCCTATGGAGGTGGAATTACGGATGGAGTAATTGCCAAGTTCAATTCTTCTTTATCAGCTTTAAATTTTTGTACTTATATTGGTGGATCTGGTGATGATGCTTGCTATGCAATTATTGTTGATATATTAAATAATTTGTATGTAACAGGAGGAACTACTTCCAATAATTTACCAAATGTAAATACTAATTTTGCTTATCATGGTGGAGTTGATGGTTTTATTTTAAGAACAAATTCCAGTGGATCGGTTTCGCCAACTACTGTTTATGTTGGCACGTCAGGGTATGATCAAAGTTTTTTAATTCAGGCAAATGACAGAGGAGATGTTTATGTTATAGGACAAACTACAGGCACAATACCAATTTCTTCAGGTGTTTATGGAATACCAAATGCAAAGCAATTTATTAAAGGATTTAATAGTACTTTAACTAATGAAATTGTATCAACTACTTTTGGAAAATCGTCATCATTTCCAAGTTTATCTCCTACGGCTTTTGTAATAGATAAATGTGATCGGTTATATTTTAGTGGTTGGGGAGGAAGAGTAAATGCTGGTAATAACCCTAATACAGATGATACATATGGTTTACCCACTACCTCAAATGCATTTCAAAGAACAACCGATGGCAGTGATTTTTATTTAATGATATTAGGAGATGGGTTGAAAGAACTTACCTATGCTAGTTTTTATGGTGGAACATTAAGTCCTGAACATGTAGATGGAGGAACCAGTCATTTTGATCAAAATTTTATTATTTATCAAACTGTTTGTGCTGGTTGCTGGGGAAATAATGATTTTCCTACAACACCAGGTGCTTGGAGTAATTCAAACCCAAGCAAAAATGCCAATGGTAATGGTTGTAATATAGGTGTATTCAAATTTAACTTGGATGCTTCTATTTATTCTCCTGAATTTAGAGATACCATTTTATATGTAAATGCAGGTGATACATTGAATTTTTTAGCAAATATTATTGACAAGGACTTTGATTCTGTTAATGTTTCAGCTAGTGGATCAATATTTTTATCTGGAGCAAATCCTGCAAGTTTTAATGTAGTAAGTAGGAACAAAGGCTTAACACAAGCACGGTTAACTTGGCCAACTTTATGTAAAGATTTTTTACCTGATACTTTTATTGTAGATTTAAATTTAATAGATGATGCTTGCCCAATTTCTAAAACAGGGTCAGGAAAAATTAAAATTATAGTTTTGTCTCCACCAATTTCACCACCATTTCTTGAGTGTTTAAATAGCTTATCAACTAATTTGGTAAAAGTAAAATGGGAAGCATATAATCAAAAACCAAGTACTTTTGGGTATTTAAAATTGCTAAAAAGTACCAATAATAGTCCGTTTGTTTTAATAGATACTATTGTCAATTGGCAAACAAATGAAAGGTTAGACTTTAACGCATTTAACCATAGAATTATTCAAACTAGATATATGCTAATTGGAGTAAATAATTGTGGAATTATTGGCGATACAAGTAGAATAATTTATAGTATTTATGAAGGTGATACAATGGCTAATCCTGGATTTTTAAATGTAAATGATACTGTAATTGAATTTGTAAAAACAGATATTTTAAATGCAAGTTTTACTATTGAAGGTTCAGGAAGTAAAGATTCTATTTTTGCTGAACTTTCCGGAAGTTTATTAGGTTTTAAAGATTTAGCAATTGTAAAAACGGATGGTTTGAATGCTGCAACTGTTACATTTAGAATGATAACTGATTGTAATACTGAAATTAAATCTTGGGATTTATTTTTTAAAGTGCGAGATAATCAATGTCCACAACCACGAGAAAAAACCAAAGTTATTAGAATAAATATTTTGCCAATTAGCAATATTCCATTACCTGTTTTACAGTGTCCGTTAAAGCTAAATAATCAAACAGTAAAAGTGGTTTTACCTAAAATTACTACCAATAGGTATTTTAAGAAATTTAAATTAATAAGGTACAATGCAAATAATTATGCAAGTACATTAGGCGAATACTCAAGTTGGAATTTTGATAGTTCATTTATTGATAAATTGGCAATTGATAATTCAACAATTAATTATTGTTATCAAACGGTAAGCTTTGATATTTGTGACAAACCAGCTGATAGTTCTAATATTATTTGTTTGCGAATGAATAATGCCATTTACCCACAAAAAATAACTTGGAATACAGTTACTGTAAAAAATGATCAAGTTGTAAAATTGATTTGGAATAAATCATTGAATGATTCAATGCATTTTTTAAATTATAACATTTATAAAATGCAAGACAGAAATGGAAATGGATTTACGTATTTAAATACGTTAAATTCAATTAATGATACCTCATTTACTGATACAGATGTTAAAGTAGATGATCATTCTTATTGTTATAAAATTACCAATTCAAATGAATGTGGTTTAGAAAGTTTAAATAATGATTCTGCTTGCAGTATATTATTAAAAGGAATTTCTGAAAAATTAGTTCATACATTAACTTGGCAAGATTTTAATTACTGGACACTTGGAACCCAAAAATTTGATTTGTTAAAAGCCAATGATTATAACAGGAATATGGTTAATATTTTGCCAAATAATACCAAACAACTTGCTTTTCAAGACAGAACATTTGATTATCAAGTTGGCTTATATTTTTATCAAATTGTAGCCCATCAAAACCCCAATATTGGCAATGCAATTAGTGAATCAAATACCATTGAATTAATGCAATCTCCTTATGTATATGCACCAAATGCATATACTGCGAATGGCGATAATTTAAATGATGTTTGGAAAGTTGAGCAAGCTTTTGTGAAAGAATTTAACTTAAAAATTTATAACCGTTGGGGTCAATTACTTTTTGAAACCAATGATAAAAATAAACCATTTAGTTTAAACTTAACCAGTCAGTTAATAGCAAACGATGTATATGTTTATATAATAAATTACTCAGGTTGGACAGGAGAAAGCAATACTTTAAAAGGTAACTTTACCGTTTTGAAATAAATTATAAGTAAATCAATAATCCTAAAAAAAACATTTCTAAATTTGTTTGAGTGCTTTTGTTTTGATATGAATTTAAATTGCCAAAACTATCAAACTTAATAGAAGTTGGGTCAACAATTTTTATTTCATTTCCATGATTTTGCTGGTATCGTAATTCCAGTTTTAATCCTTCTGTTAATTTAATTTTCAAACCACCACCTAAACCATAAATTTGTGTAACATCTCCATCTAAATTTTTAGTATCAGTTTTAGATTGATTATTTGCATCGGTATAATTTATGTTTTGTCTGGTAAAGAAAAATCTACCTCCCCAGTATGCAGTTCCAAATAAAGTAATTGGCCAACTAGAACCTAATTCTAAATCCAAATAAGGATACCAACCATATGCATTGCTATTAATTGCAATCTTTACATTATTACTTTGGCTTGAACTTTTTCCACCAAAATATAAGTAGTCAAAACCAAGACCGGTAATAAGTGAAATTGGAAAATTTTCACTGAATAAATTTTTCCCTAATTTAAAACCAAAACCAATACCTTCAAGTTCAGGTAATGAAAATGAGCTTGTTCCATAATTTAAATATGCACCAAATTGACCTTTGTTTCTAAAATTATTATCTTTTGAATCATTTATAAGTTGATTTTGGTTATTTATAATAGTATCTCCTTTTTTATTTTTATTTATTTTATCTGCATTGGTATTAGGATTTCGTTGTGCAAATGCAGATGAATAAGTTAAAATAATTATTATAATAATTGGAATAAATTTCATCATAGTTTTGACAAAAATATATTTTTAAGTTACAGATTACAAAAAGTAAATTTTAATTGTTAAAACCTTTATTTGTTTTTCAAATTTTAAAACTAAAAAAAATATGCTATCTCCTATTTAAAAATATTTTTCAATGCATCTTTTATATCTTCAAATTCAAATTTGAAATCCGCTTTTTCAATTTTTTTAGATGAAATATTTTGACTCATTAGTATAACAGCAGCCATTTCACCAAAGGCAATTTTCAATAAAAATGCTGGAATATTGGGTAAAAAAAATGGGCTGTTTAATGCCTTAGCAATTTGTTTTGTCATTTCATGGTTTGAAACTGGATTTGGTGCTACTGCGTTATAAACGCCTTGCATTTTTTCATTTTTAGCGGCAAATAAAAATAAGTGAGCCATGTCTGTTATATGTATCCAACTAGTGATCATTTTTCCGTTTCCTAAAGCAGCTGATAATCCATATTTTGCAGGTGCGGCAACACTTTTTAAATAACCACCATCACTACTCAAAACAATTCCCGTTCTTATTTTTACAACTCTAATTCCTATAGTTTCAAATTTATTCACCTCAATTTCCCATTGATTGGTTAAATCAGCCAAAAAATCAGTACCAATTTCACTTTCTTCGTTTAATAAATGATTATTTTGGTTTTTATAAATTCCAATTGCTGAAGCACAAATAATCGATTTTGGTTTATTTTGTCTTCGTTTCAAGGTTTCAAACAACAATTGAGTTGACTTTATTCTACTATCAATTAATTCTTTTTTACGATTAGCTGTCCATTTTTTATCAGCTATTCCAGCACCGGCCAAATGAATGATTACATCGACATCTTGAAAACAATTTTCATCTATTTGGTTTGTATAAATATTCCAATTGAAACTTTTTACACCGATTTTATTTTTTTTTGAACTTGTTAACCAATTAACATCTTCATTTTTATCTAAAAGCAATTTAGTTAATTCGCTGCCTATTAGTCCACTACCACCTGTAATTAGATATTTCATATTTTATTTTATATAATTGAAAACATTCATACTCTCATTATGTTTATGAAATGTAATAATAAATAATAATCAGCATTTGGCAACGTTTTCTATAAAAGATATTGAATCATTAACTGGCATTAAAAGTCACACTTTAAGGATTTGGGAACAGCGCTTTGGCTTTTTAAAGCCAAAGCGAACAGAAACCAATATCCGTTATTATGATGATGAAGATTTAAAACTGCTTTTGAACATTAGTGTTTTAAACAATCACAATGTAAAAATTTCCGAAATTGCTAAAATGACAGCTAGTGAAATGTCAAAATCAATTATTAAACTTTCTGATAATTCAAGTAAATTCACCCATCAAATTAAAGATTTAATTTCTCCAATGATGTCGTTTGATGAGTTGGGATTTCACAATAAATTAAATGAATTAATTAATGACATTGGTTTAGAAGAAACTTATATAAATATATTGTTGCCTTTTTTAGTTGAAGTGGGATTGTTATGGCAAATAGGCGCTATTCAGCCATCTCACGAACATTTTGTAACCAATATTATCAAACAAAAACTTTTTTGCCACATTGATAATCAAGTTGCTAATAAAGGTGAATGCAGGAAAAAATTCTTACTTTTTTTGCCAGAAACAGAAACTCACTCATTAAGTTTATTATTTGCAAATTATATTATTCGTTCCCGTGGCCACGATGTGATTTTTTTAGGTCAAGAAGTTCCTTTAGAAGATTTGAAAAATGCTTTTAAAAATGAATCGCCTGATTATATTTATACAACTGCAACCATTGCTCATTTGAAAATTCCTGTGCAAGAAATGCTTAATTTTTTAAGTGAAAATTGGCCAAATGCTCAAATTTTAGTTTCAGGTTATCAGTTTATTGTTTCAGATGCTCATATTCCAACAAATGTTCATATATTGAAAAAAGCAGATGAATTTATCAATTTCATTAATGGCATTTCCGTAGAATACTTAAGATTTGGGAAATGAGATTTGGAGAGTATGAGAATTTTTTTTAATTACTCATCTTCCAATTTTCATTTTCTGTTTTAACAACTTATATATTTGATTCGGTTAATTAAAAACCTACAAAATATTTTTGCTTATTATGATTTTTTTAAAGTAAAACAAGTTGAATTTTAGCATTGTTTTATTAATTATCAATTTATTAAATGAAATGTGCGTTTTCACTACTTTTATATTTTATTTTGAATAAATCATCTTTCAAAAAAATAAATAAAATTGTTAATATTTTTTGTTAAATTATTTTGAAGCTAAATTAACTTTTTTTTCAAAACAGTTAATTCGTTTATCTATATCAAATTCCAATCCAATTTACTAAACTAAATTAGTAAAATACTTTTAGTAAAATCTATTATTTTCGCCCAATATCATCATTAGTGCAAATATGGAAATTGTAGATAAATATACTCCAGTAAATAAAATTAGAATTGTAACCGCTGCTGCTTTGTTCGATGGGCATGATGCTGCCATCAATATTATGCGCAGAATTATTCAATCAACCGGTGCCGAAGTAATTCATTTAGGTCATGATAGAAGTGCGGAAGAAGTAGTAGATACTGCCATTCAGGAGGATGCCAATGCAATAGCCATGACCAGTTACCAAGGTGGACACGTAGAATATTTTAAGTTCATGCACGATTTGTTGCAACAAAAAGGTTGCGGACATATCAAAATATTTGGTGGTGGGGGTGGTGTAATTTTACCAACGGAAATTGCTGAATTACATGCATACGGAATAGCAAGAATTTATTCTCCTGATGATGGACGAGCAATGGGATTGCAAGGCATGATCAACGATATGTTGCAGCAATCTGATTTTGCTACAGGCGCTAATTTATTGGCAGAAGCAAATGAAATCAACCAAAAAGTAAAAGAACAAGATTATAAATCGATTGCTAAATTAATTTCTGCAGCCGAAAATTTCCCTGACGAATTTGCCTTATACAATCAACAAATCAACCATTCAACAGATCAACAATCTAACACGCCAGTGTTAGGTATTACAGGAACTGGTGGCGCGGGAAAATCATCATTGGTAGATGAATTGGTTCGCAGGTTTTTGATGGATTTTGAAGAAAAAACAATCGCAATTATTTCTGTTGATCCAAGTAAACGTAAAACTGGTGGTGCATTATTGGGAGATAGAATTAGAATGAATTCAATTAAAAATTCCCGTGTTTATATGCGTTCGTTGGCCACTCGTCAAAGTAATTTGGCATTGTCAAAATATGTAAAAGAAGCCATTGATGTAATCAAAGCTGCACAGTTTGATTTGATCATTTTAGAAACTTCGGGCATTGGTCAAAGCGATACTGAAATTATAGAACACAGCGATATGAGCTTATACGTAATGACACCTGAATATGGTGCTGCTACGCAATTAGAAAAAATTGATATGTTGGATTTTGCCGACATCATTGCATTAAATAAATTTGATAAAAAAGGTTCATTAGATGCCTTGAGAGATGTAAAAAAACAATACCAACGCAACCATCAATTATTTGATAAAGATCCTGATTTGATGCCAGTTTTTGGAACCATTGCTTCGCAATTCAATGATCCAGGAATGAATAGATTGTATAAATCTATTATGGAAAAATTAGTAGAGAAAACAGGCGCTAATTTAAAATCGGATTATCATATCAGTGAGGAAATGAGCGAAAAGATTTACATCATACCACCAGCTCGCATTCGTTATCTTTCTGAAATTTCTGAAAACAATCGCAATTACGACAAATGGGTAAGCAAACAAGCTGAAATTGCTGATCAATTATTTGGTTTAAAATCAAGTATTGAAACCATTAAATCATCGAAAATGGATGATAAAGATCGATTGGTAAAAGCGTTGGAAGAAGCTTATTTCACTGTAAATTTAGATTTAGATCCACGTAATAAAATACTGTTAGATAGTTGGGAAGAGAAAATTGCGCAGTATAAAAACGAATATTATATTTTTAAAGTTCGCGATAAAGAAATAAAAATAAAAACGCATTCAGAATCGCTTTCACATTCACAAATTCCAAAGGTTGCTGTTCCTAAATTTAAAGGTTGGGGCGATATTTTACGTTGGGCATTGCAGGAAAATTTCCCAGGTGAATTTCCTTACACGGCAGGAATTTATCCATTTAAACGCGAAGGGGAAGATCCAACCAGGATGTTTGCTGGTGAGGGTGGACCAGAAAGAACCAACAAACGTTTTCATTATGTAAGTAAAGGCATGCCAGCTAAGCGTTTAAGTACTGCTTTTGATTCGGTTACTTTATACGGACAAGACCCTGACCACCGACCAGATATTTACGGAAAAGTGGGTAATTCGGGTGTGAGTGTTTGGAGTTTAGATGCTGCTAAAAAATTGTATTCTGGATTTAATTTAGCAGATCCAAAAACATCGGTGTCTATGACTATTAATGGGCCTGCGGCAATAATTTGTGCGTTTTTTATGAATGCTGCCATTGACCAACAATGCGAAATTTATATCAAACAAAATGATTTAGAAGCAGAAGTAAATGAAAAATTAGCTGCTATTTTTAAAGCAAGAGGAACTGCTAGACCAACTTACAACGAAGAAATTCCAGAAGGAAATGATGGTTTAGGCTTAATGTTATTAGGCGTTACAGGCGATATGGTTTTACCTGCCGATATATATGAAAAAATTAAAGTTGAAACTCTAAAGCAAGTTCGTGGTACAGTTCAAGCTGATATTTTAAAAGAAGACCAAGCGCAAAATACTTGTATTTTCTCTACGGAATTTTCGTTACGAGTAATGGGCGATGTACAGCAATATTTTATCAATAATGCAGTTCGTAATTTCTATTCAGTTTCTATTAGCGGTTACCACATTGCCGAGGCAGGTGCAAATCCTATTACACAATTGGCATTAACGCTTTCAAACGGATTTACTTTTGTAGAATATTACTTGAGCCGCGGAATGAATATTGATGATTTTGCACCAAATCTTTCGTTCTTCTTTAGCAATGGAATTGACCCAGAATATTCAGTAATTGGCAGAGTAAGCCGCAGAATTTGGGCTAAAGCAATGAAGTTAAAATACGGTGGAAACGAACGCAGCCAAATGATGAAATACCATATTCAAACAAGTGGTAGAAGTTTGCATGCACAAGAAATTGATTTCAACGATATTCGTACTACTTTACAAGCACTTTACGCCATTTACGATAACTGTAATTCTTTACATACCAATGCGTACGATGAAGCCATTACCACACCAACTGAAGAGTCGGTGCGCAGAGCAATGGCTATTCAGTTAATTATTAACCGTGAGTTAGGTTTGGCTAAAAATGAAAATCCTTTGCAAGGTTCATTTATCATTGAAGAATTAACTGATTTGGTAGAGTCTGCAGTACTTGCAGAGTTTGATAAAATTAACGAACGTGGGGGAGTTTTAGGTGCTATGGAAACCATGTACCAACGTAATAAAATACAAGAAGAAAGTATGTATTACGAAATGTTAAAACATACGGGTGAGTACCCAATAATTGGGGTAAATACTTTTTTAAGTTCTAAAGGTTCGCCAACTGTTATTCCACAAGAAGTAATTCGTTCAACCACCGAAGAGAAGGAATTTCAAATTACCATGTTGAATGAATTAAAAGCAGGAAACATAGAAAAAGGACAAGAAATGTTGGCTAAAATTCAACAAGTAGCCATCCATAACGGAAACATATTTGAAGCCTTAATGGAAACAGTAAAATACTGCTCATTAGGACAAATTACCAATGCCTTATTTGAAGTAGGTGGGCAGTATAGAAGGAATATGTAGGAAATGTTGAATGTTGGGTTATGAATGTTGAATTATATATGATTCGAAAACCGATGCGAACAATTATAGACGTTTAATTAAACGTCTCTACGAATTTAAAATTACCAATGTTTTTATTACTGAATTTTTAAATATTGAAACTTTACAATCAAATAATATTAAATATTCATTATATAACAAATAATTTTTACATTTACATTTTAAATAAACTCAAAATATGATAAATGAATTTAGTGTGGGCGATACCGTTAGATTGATTTCTGGTGGCCCGTTAATGACCGTAAATGAATACAACGATGAAAAAGATTTAGTTGATTGTATATGGTTTAACATAGATGAAATTTTATGCACGGGAACCTTTAAAGGTGCAGTAGTAATGATTGATGTGGATGATTTTGATTTTGACGATTTTGATTTTGGTGAAGAAGAAGATGATGAAGAATGGGAAGAGGAATTAGATGAAGAGGAAGAAATTTAATAAATAATAAAACAGGAAAAGCAGGTATTTTATCTGCTTTTTTTTGTTTGTACTTGGTTCAATATTTTTAATTTTAATATTTTATTATTTTTAATAATAGATAAGAAGGAAATACCAATTTAGTTTTGAAGTAAGTTTGGATTGACCTAAAAAATTAATTTTTTGCATTTAGTTTCATGCATTAATAGTTTCATAGTTTTATATTGCGCCAATAATTTATATAACAAATGATTCTTTTTGATAAAATAGAAGCGAATAAAGAAATATATCGCGAACAGTTTTTAAATGCTCAACCTTTCCCACATATTGGAATTGATGGTATTTGCGATGAAGAAAAATTAACAACACTTTATAATAATATTCCTGTAATAGAAACTGCAAGTGCTGATTATGTTTTTGCAAAAAATAAATTTGAAAAATCAAAATTCCATGAATTAGGTGGCGTTTTTTTAGAATTATATAATGATTTTATAAGTGATAGATTCCAAGAATGGTTAAAGTTTGTTACCAATGAAGATGTATTTGTAGATAAAACTTTTTATGGTGGAGGAATTCATCAGGGAAAAGAAGGCAGTTTTTTAGATATGCATGCCGATTTTAACTACCATCCTTTGCAAGAAAACTGGTACAGAAATTTGAATTTATTGCTTTATATCAACAAAGATTGGAATCCAAATTACGCAGGAAATTTGAAGTTAGAAGATGGCAGAACAGGTGTAAAAACTGAAGTAGAAGTTCCTTTTAACAGATTGGCAATTATGCATTGTAGGGAATATACTTTACATGGATACGATGCTATCAATTTTCCGGAAGGAACATCTAGAACATCAATAGCTGCTTATGCTTACACCCTTCACGATTCAAATTTAGAAGCTTCAAGAACTACGGTTTGGCATATTGAAAAAAATAGTCCAATAAAATATTTGTTATCAAAAATTTGGGTTCCAGCGGTTAAATTAAAAAGTAAATTTTTCAAAAGTAATACTGCCAAACATTAGAATTTTAAAAAAATGGAATGGAATAAAATTACCGATATATCTCAATTAGAGGATATCAATACTGCCTCTGAAAGTGAGAAAATAATGATTTTTAAACACAGTACGCGTTGTAGTATTAGTTCAAGTGCCTTAAATAGATTGGAAAGAAACTGGAACAATGAAAGAGATGCTGTGAAAATAAAACCTTATTATTTAGACTTAATTGCTCACAGAGACATTTCGAATAAAATTGCGCAGCAATGGAATATTGAGCACGAATCGCCACAGGTTTTGGTGATAGAAAATGGCAAATGCACCTATCATAATTCTCACATGGGAATTGATTATACTGAATTGATGGAATTGTAAAATTCTAGTTGTTGTAATATTCCATAAATCTGTTATTTTTGAAATATTGCCAAAACACAAATCATGGATCAACATTTCGGATTTTCAGAATTAGCCAAACAAGCATCGCTTCAGCCAAAAGAAGCATTGCTCGAAAAGCGTAATTCCAATCATATTTTATACATTGGAGTTCCAAAGGAAACTACTTTACAAGAAGGTAGAATTCCCCTTACACCATCATCTGTTCAGCTTTTGGTAAATAATGGAAACCAAGTTTGGATTGAGTCGGGAGCGGGTAAAAATGCACACTTTACCGATAATGATTTTAGTGAAGCCGGTGCTAAAATTTGCCATAGCAAAGAAGAACTTTTTAAAGCCAATATTATTTTAAAAGTAGAACCACCTACCGAAGAAGAAATTAAACTTTTAACACCGCAACATTTATTAATTTCTGCACTTCAACATGCAAGTAAAAGCAGCTCATTTATGAAGGAATTAATGGCAAAAAAGTTGACAGCCATTGCCTATGAAAATTTAAAAGATCAAGATGGATTATTCCCTGTAATTAGAAGTTTAAGTGAAATAGCAGGAACCACAACGATAAGTATTGCTGATGAATTATTGAGTTCTACTTACGGAGGAAAAGGCGAAATGCTTGGAAGTGTAAACGGAATTCCTCCTACAGAAATTGTTATAATTGGCGCAGGAACAGTAGGGGAATATGCGGCAAAAGCTGCTTTAGGAAAAGGGGCAACAGTTAAAGTTTTTGATTATTCTTTATCGAAATTACGTAGGATTCAGGAAAATTTACGTCAGAGTATTTTTACTAGTTTATTGCACCCGAAAATTATTTGCAAAGCATTACAAACAGCTGATTTAGTGATTGGTTGTATGCGAAGCGAAGATGGTAGAAGTCCAATAATTATTACCGAAGAAATGGTGAGTAATATGAAACCAATGTCGGTAATTATAGATGTAAGTATAGACCAAGGAGGAATATTTGAAACAAGTGAAATTACATCTCATAAAAACCCAACTTTTACTAAACACGATATAATTCATTATTGTGTTCCAAATATTACAAGTAGAGTTTGCCGCACTGCTAGTTATGCTTTAAGCAATGTTTTTACTCCTTTGTTGTTAAAACTTTCCGATGCAAAAGACATTCCATCGTTTTTATATAATAATGCTGGTGCCAGAAATGGAGTTTATGTTTATAGAGGAAATTTAACCAATAAACATATAGGTAAAAGATTGAATATTTACCATAAAGATTTAGATTTATTACTTTCTGCACATATTTAATAAATGGCCATTCATTTCTACAAAATATACGATTTTAAATTACATGGAACCGATCCACAAGCCATTAATTCGGTTAGAACAATAGACATTGAAGGCAAACGAATTTGTTTAACCAGACTTCATGATGGATATTTTGCCATGGACGATAAATGTCCGCATGCAGGAGCGCCATTAAGTAATGGTAATTGCGATGAAAATGAACAAGTAGTTTGCCCCATTCACCGTTATAAATACAATCCAAGAACAGGAAAAGGTAACGGAAATCAAGGCGATTATGTTGATGTTTATCCAACTCAAATAAAAGAGGATGGAATTTATATTGGCCTAAATATAAAATGGTGGAAGAAGTTTTTGTAAACCAGTAAGTTATTTTAAATAAAAAAAATGAAATCAGATATAGAAATTGCACGAGAAGTAAAACTTCAACCCATTCAAAAAATTGCTGAAAGCATAGGAATTTCAGAAGATCAAGTAGAGCAATACGGTAAGTATAAAGCTAAAATTACTTTTGATTTTGATGAACAAAAAATAGCTCAAAGCAATTTGATTTTGGTAACTGCTACTACTCCAAACAAAAGTGGAAGTGGTAAAACTACTACTTCAGTAGCCTTGGCTCAAGGTTTAAATAAAATAGGTAAAAAAGCCATTGTTGCATTGCGCGAACCTTCATTAGGTCCTTGCTTTGGAATGAAAGGTGGTGCTGCAGGCGGAGGTTATAGCCAAGTATTGCCAATGGAAGATATTAACTTGCATTTTACAGGCGATTTTCACGCTATCACATCTGCTAATAATACTTTAGCTGCTTTAGTTGATAATTACCAATATTTCAATAAAAATAATTCGAATGGTTTAAAACAAATTTTATGGCGCAGGGTGCTTGATGTAAATGATCGTTCGTTGCGTTATATGTTAAGTGGATTAAATGGTTCTAACAACGGAATTCCAACTGAAACAGGTTTTGATATTACTCCTGCTTCCGAAATTATGGCTATTTTTTGTTTATCTACTTCGTTAGATGATTTACGCAAAAGAATTGAAAATATTTTGTTGGGTTATAAATACGATAACACACCTTTTTATGTAAAAGATTTAGGAGTAGCTGGTGCTTTGGTTACTTTGTTAAAAGATGCATTTCAACCTAATTTAGTACAAACTATAGAAGGCGGAGCGGCATTTATCCATGGTGGTCCTTTTGCTAATATTGCACACGGTTGTAACAGTATTATGGCTACAAAAGCAGCTATGCAACATGGTGAATACGCAGTAACTGAAGCTGGTTTTGGGAGTGATTTAGGCGGTGAAAAGTTTTTAAATATAAAATGCCGTGCTGCTGGAATTAGTCCAAAGGCTACTGTTCTAGTAACTACTACTCAGTCTATAAAACTACATGGTAAAGTAGATGAAAAACTAATTAAGCAACCCAATATGGATGGCTTAAAAGCAGGTATAAAAAATGTAGAACGCCATATTGAAAGTTTACAACAATTTGGACAAACTGTAATTGTGGCTTTAAATAAATTTGGTTTCGATACCGATGAAGAAGTTAACTTTATAGAAAATTGGTGTAAAGAAAAAGGTGCTCATTTTGCTATCAATGAAGGTTTTGCAAATGGTGGAAATGGTGCAATAGAATTGGCTAAAAAAGTGGTTGAAATATTGGAGAATAATCCTAGTAAACCTATTAACCATACTTATAATTTGAATGATTCTATTGAAGAAAAAATAAAAAGTATTGTTACCAAAATATACAAAGGAAGTAGCATTACTTTAGGTAAAAATGCCAAAACTGCTTTAAAGAAAATAACTGATTTAGGTGCTGATAATTTACCAGTTTGTATTGCCAAAACACAATTTAGTTTTACTGACAATGCCGCTCAAGTAGGCGCTGCCGAGGGATTTAATATTCATATTGAAAACTTGGTATTGAACAACGGTGCAGGTTTTATTGTTGCAGTTGCAGGAGAAATAATGCGCATGCCAGGTTTACCAAAAGAACCTGCTGCTATGGTGATTGATTTTGTAAACGGTGAAATTACAGGTTTAAATTAGGGATGATTAGTTAACGAGTTAAATTATTTATAGGATCAAACTTGAAATAGAAAATGTAAATTCATAAAAAAGCCATCAGTAAAATTTTACTGATGGCTTTTTTTATGAATCGAAAACTATTTGTTTCTTAATTCTTCGAAAACAACTTCGCCCTTGTATTTTTTATATAATTTACCAACGCGAATAATTTTTACTTTTACTATATAATCGCCTTGAGCAACTGTATTTACAACGTTTTGACCATCTATAACTTTTCCAAAAATGGTGTGTTTGTTGTTTAACCAAGTAGTTTGAATATGTGTTATAAAAAACTGGCTTCCATTGGTAGCGGGTCCAGAATTAGCCATTGCTAATAAACCAGGTCCTGTAAAGCTTAAACTAGGATCAAACTCATCTTTGAATGAATATCCGGGTCCACCCATTCCTGAACCTTGTGGATCGCCACCTTGAATCATAAAATTGGGAATAACTCTGTGAAATTTTAAGCTGTCGTAATAAGGAACGCCTAAAGCTTTTGCTTCATTTTTAATTTTTCCTTCTGATAATCCTACAAAATTCGCTACCGTTAAAGGCGCTTTTTCAACTTCTAATTTCATTAAAATAACGCCTTTTGAGGTAGTCATTTCTGCATATAATCCATCGGCTAATTTTGGTTTTTGAGCTGCTATTGCAATGCTTGAAATTACCATTAAACTTAGTGCTACAACTATTTTTTTCATTTTTATTTCTGTGTTTATTTAAGCCGCTAATTAAGAGAAAAAGAAATATATAAAAAAATACTTTTTGTTTTTTGGTAAAGGTTTATTGAGTTGATAGGTTGAATTGTTAATTGGTTTTTTCAATCTTGTAATCTTGTAATCTTTCAATTTAAAAAACTAACTCCTATATTGCAACAAATTATGCAATCGGCTTCGTTATCGGAAATAAAAAAAGAGTTACAAACTCTCCATCCTGCCCAATTAGTGGAACTTTGCACCAAACTTGCTAAGTATAAAAAAGACAATAAAGAGTTTTTAAATTACTTGCTTTTTCAAACACATGATGAAGTTCAATTCGTTGAAAATGTAAAAGTTGAAATGTCTGATTTGTTTGAAGACATGAACACCTCTAATTTATATTTTGCAAAAAAAACAATTCGAAAAATACTTCGTTTAGCCAATAAACATGTAAAATATTCTGGCTTAGCAACTACCAATATTGAACTTTTAACACATTTTTGCAAAGCGCTAAACGATACCAAAATTGAATTTAGGAAAAGTCCTGTTCTGTATAATTTATACAAAGCACAACTCAAGAGAATCAATGATTCAATGAAAACTTTGCATGAAGATTTGCAATACGATTACCAAAAAGAAATAGATTTATTAAGTAAATAAAAATAAAATATGTTAGGTCTTAAACTTCCAACTGATCCGCGTTGGGTAAATATTGTAGAAAGTAATTTAGAAGAAATATTAACCGACCATGCTTGGTGCGAGCAAAAAGCAGCAAGTAATGCCATTACTATTATTACATATAACCCCGAATTAACTGATTTGGTTGCCGATTTATTGGCATTGGTAAAAGAAGAAATTAGCCATTTTGAACAAGTTTTTGAAATCATAAAAGCACGTGGTTATACATTAGGCCGTGAACGAAAAGACAGTTATGTAAATGAACTCTATCAGTTTATTCAAAAAGGTGGAAGCCGCAGCGCTTCGTTTGTAGATAGAATGTTGTTTTCGGCCATGATTGAAGCCCGCAGTTGCGAACGTTTTAAAGTACTTTCTGAAAATATTGACGATGCAGAATTATCGAAATTTTATTATGAATTAATGGTTAGCGAAGCGGGTCATTACACCACTTTTTTAACTTATGCACGAAAATATGGAAAAGAGGTAGATGTAGATAAACGCTGGAAAGAATGGCTAGAACATGAAGCAAAAGTAATTGCCAATTATGGCAAAAAAGAAACGGTTCATGGGTAAATTTTAATTGAATTGCTTCACCACAAAAAAAGCCAACTAATTTCTCAGTTGGCTTTTATATTTCAATTATAAATCATTTTATGCTTGGTTGCGTTTCATTTTATTCATGGCTTTTATTATCATGAATAACACAAATGCTAGGAATAAAAAGTCCAATGTAATTTGAATAAAATTACCATATTTTATTTCGGCTTCACCAATTTTATACGATAGTTTACTAAAGTCGTAACCCCCAATTAAAATACCTACAATTGGCATAATAATATCATTTACTAAGGAGTCAACTATTTTTCCAAATGCTGCTCCAATAATCACACCAACTGCTAAGTCGATTACGCTGCCCCTCATGGCAAACTCTTTGAATTCTGATCCTAAACTCATAATGATTTTTGATTTGTTTTTTATTTAATAAATTAAAAACATCTATTTATTCCAAACTGCCACCTGAATATGATATTGTCACTATCTACATAAGGCACATTTGTTAAATACATTGGCATGTCAAAACGAATGGTTAAAGGTTTAATACCATCAAAATAACTCCAACGTTTAATGGTTAATGCAAATCCTGGTCCTGCACTTGCCAATAAATTAGTTGTTATGATACTGGTTTGTGAATTGCTTTCAGATATTTTAGCGGCATTGCTTTTTAAAATTCCAGCATCTAAAAACAAGTAACTATCCAAATGTAAATTCTTGAAAATTCCTCGTGCAGGTATGTTAAAATACTTGTCGTAATCCAACTCCAAACTTACTGAAGCACCCGAATTTCCTTTATATAAAAAGTATTGATCAATGCCATTATTTACTGGTAATAAATAACCTGCAAATCCTCTAATATTTAATCCTCCACCCATTTGAAAATGATTGGTACTGGCTCCATAATCAAACCAACTTGCAGGTAAAATTCCAGCCGAACGCGTGAATTTGTTTTCCACCATTTCTTCCATATTTGCACCCGCCAAATATAACTGAGCTTCTGGTGCGGCATTGGTTCCACTCATGTATTGCGCAAAAATTCTTGTTTTTAATTCAAACTTTTTAAAGCTGTTATATTGTACTATATTTAAGTACAAACTTGCATAATCAAAGTCGGAGAATATAGCTGAGGTTCGCATGCCAATTATTACTTTTCCAGCTCCAATTCCAATATTATAATTATGATCAATTTCTAAGTTCATAGTATTATTCCATTGGTCGTAACTGGTAATATCAGGATAAAAAGAAAGTCCGTTAATATTTATATTTGAATATGATGGTAAATAATATTTTTGAACCCTGCGCATGCTTTTTATATTTGCTTTATAAACTGTATTGTGAATGGTTTTATTGAACCCAATTTTATTCATGAACAAACCATCTAATAAACGTGATTGTATATCAAAATCTAATTGCTTTGCAACTCGGTGGCGGTAACTTAATATAAAATGCGCAGGATAAATATTGCTACTTTTCTTATAAGATTCCTCATTGTAATTATTAGCCAAAGCAGTGTTATACCAAGTGGTAAATGAAAATACATGTTTCTGGTTCATGTAATTTCCGTTTAAATGTAAACCTACTTTTACACCATCGTAATTATTATACCAAACATCTGGTCGCCATTTTAAAATATAATGTTTTCTGTCCATTGAGTTACTAATTTGATGATCGAAAGTTAATAGAATTGGACATTTTAAACTGTTGTCTAATTGGTTGATATCAGCCAGTCGGTAACTTGGGTCTATTTGAATATTGGTTATTTTGCTGCCTGCTGGCAATGTGATTTTAGCCGTGTAAGTTTCATTTAATATTCCCCAACCTTTCCAAGTTGGAAGTATCGTTGCATTTGTTTTTTTAGCGAAATAAGTATTAGGAATTAAAAATTTAAAACTTGAATCTTTGGTATAAACTGTAAAGTCAACTGGCATTTGCATTTGACCTTTGCGTTCAAATTGTATCTCAAAATTTGAACCTTTATTAACTCCATCAACCTTATTAACCATCTTAACTTTATCAACCGAATAATCAGTGTGCTTACTTGTTTCTAACCATTGGTCAAAAAACCAGTTCAAATCTGTTTTCGAATATTGAATAATACTTGCCCTGAAATCTTCAAAATAGGGGTGAGCCATTTTCCATTGGTTAAAATAATGCTGCATTGATTTTTGAAACAAATCTTCACCCAATACATATTGTAAATTATATAACATGGTAGCAGTTTTATAATACACATTTCCATAACCACCTCCATGATTCAATGCGCCATTAAAGTCATCGCTATGAGTGTTTAGTGATGGATCATCATCATTGATGGCATCTCGAACATATCCCAAATATACATTTTGGTCTAATAAAGGTAAAGGTCTGTAATATTTTTTAATGTACTTATTTTTTGTATTCACAATTGGATTTTCTTGAAACAATCTGCTCATGCTCCAATGTGTTAAAAATTGGGTAAATCCTTCATCTAAACTTGCTCTATAAGTTTCGTTATTTCCCACCATTCCAAAAAACCAATTATGGCCAATTTCATGTGCAAACAAACCATAATATCCTGGACTTCTTCCGCCATCTAAAGTAATCATTGGGTATTCCATGCCATCTGCTGCATCGGCCACAATCATTTTTGGATAAGCATATACGCCAATATCATTGCTATAAAGTTCTATTATTTTGGAACAAAACATAGCCGCATCTTGCCAACCACTTGCATGTGGTTCTTGCACCAAAGCTATGCAACGAACAATTCTATTATTGTCGTTTTTTAAGGGTAATTGAACTTCTCCAATTCTATATGTAGGATCTGCACTCCAAGCTATGTCATGTGTGTTTACTGATCTGAACTTCCATGTTTTTATACTTCCATCACGTTTTATAATGGTAGAATCTGGCGCTGAATCCCATGGTTTTTTAGCAAAATTCTTTAAGTCCAATTTTTCTCTAAGTGCCGTTGGTAATACTTCATTTTCATTTTGCAATTCTCCTGTTCCGTCTAAAATATAATTATTGGGGAAGGATAATTCTAATTCAAATTGACCAAAGTCGCCATAAAATTCTTTGCCTAAATGTTGGTCAGTTTCCCAGCCAAACTTTCTGTCGTAAACACAAATACGCGGATACCAATGTACACCATTGAAATGTTTATTTCCCCATGCATCTTTATACATTTTCATGCGTCTGCGTTGGTTTCCACCATCGTCAAAATAGGTTTTAAAGTTTAAATTAAATGTGCATTGCCCGTTGGGCAAAACAGGTTCGGTTAACCAAACTTTGATAATGGAATTATCTAAACTGGTTTTTAAATTTACACCATTTACTGATATGTTTTCAATGGTTGTTCCTTGTCCGTTAGCTTCATATTTTCCAAATTTTTGTTTAAAATTATTTGCTAAGTTCAAGTTTTCTAAATAAGCACCTTTTATAAATGCATTTTGGTATAAATGAAAATATACAAAAGCCAAAGTATCGGGCGAATTATTATAATAAGTCAGTTCTTCACTGGCTGTAATAATATCGGTTTTGTCGTCTATATTAGCTTTGATTTTATACAATACATCTTGTTGCCAATAAGCACCATTGGGCATTTTATTTTTCCAGTAATGAGGGTTTTGTGCGCTTCGGTATTCATAAGTTTGAGCCAATAAATTAGCACTTGTAATGCAAATAGCGATGAGTGTAAATATTTTTTTCATGTAGGCAATTATAGGATTTTTTTTTAAGTTTAATCAATGCTTATTCTGTCCTATTTTTGCAAATATAAATTGAAGAAAAAGTATGAAACAAAAACTAGCAGTTTTAAGTGGTGCTGGAATTAGTGCTGAAAGTGGTTTAAAAACTTTTAGAGACAGTGACGGACTTTGGGAAGGTTATCATGTAGAAGATGTGGCAACGCTTGTTGCTTGGCAAGCAAATATGCGTTTGGTACAAGATTTTTATAACCTTCGTAGGAAAAATGTTTTGGAAGCTAAACCTAACCAAGCGCATTTTTTATTAAAGCAATTAGAAGAAAAATACGAGGTTCAAATCATCACTCAAAACGTTGATAATTTGCACGAACGTGCAGGAAGTTCATCTATTTTACACTTACACGGACTCATTACTCAAGCCAAAAGTACATATGACGACAGCTTAATTTATGAAATAAAAGGCGAAGAAATATTAATGGGTGATAGGTGCGAATTTGGTTCACAATTAAGGCCAAATATTGTTTGGTTTGGCGAAGCCGTTCCCAATATAGAACCAGCAACTAAGTTAGTAGAAGACGCAGATATAATGTTAGTAATTGGAACTAGTTTGCAGGTTTATCCAGCTGCAGGATTGGTTCAGTATTTTGATAAAAGAAAACAATTATATGTGATTGATCCTAAAAAAGTGCCTGTTTCTCGTACTCAAAATATTCATTTTATAGAGGCAAAAGCCACCGATGGAATGATAGAATTAATGAAATTGTTATAGAAAAACAGTGTCGTTTTTTTTAAGCGTTTCGACAAGCTCAACGACCAACGGTCACTGAGCTTGTCGAAGTGACACATCATTAATTAAATGATGTAAAAATTAGAAAAATATTAAAATTCCGGAGTAATTGTTTTTGATTTTTTTCTTTTAAAATGCTCCATTGTTTGATAAATTTTATAACTCAAACCAATATTTATATTCAAACTTTCTAGTGCTTGCTCGTTTGACTTTGTGCTAATGATAGTACCTACTTGTCCACTAATATTGCTAACTCTAACATTGCCAAAATTTACTTTAGAGTAAAAATATTCAGCAAATCCTATCAATGATAATTGTGGCGAAATACTGTATTCAATTCCCGCTCCTAAACTCCAATAAATACTATTTGATTTGTTGCTAAGCACTTTAAAATAGGCTAAACTATCTGATATTGAGTATTCGGGTGAGTTTACAAATAATTGACCTAATGAAACTTTTGAGAATCCTTTTATTTTACTTTTTAAAGGTGTAAAATAAAACAAAATACTTGCTCCAAATCCTGATCCTGTATATGGTTTTAAGTAGGTGTAAACCAATTTTTGAGAGTAAATTATATTATTTTGACGTTCTATATTCTTTACATCAAAACCATTGTTAAGGTAAAGAAAACCTAAGCTAAAATTCAAACTGCTTTGCTTTAAAATTACGTAATCTAATTTTAAATTATAGCCATTCAATGCATGTCCGTTTGTATTGTCAGTAATATCTTTCCCTGAAAAAGGATTTAAAGGCATGGCCAATCCTCCTGTAAACATCATTTCTTGGGAGTTTGCTTGCAGTGTAAATTGGATGATAAATAAAAAAAGCAATAGTTTCTTCATTTTTTTATTGCTGGTTACAGCTATAGGTCAAACAAATTTTATACTAAGTTGCTTAACAGGTTTAGTTTTTATTATTTTTAGGCTTTAAATTTCTTTTGCAAAGTAATTTAAAAATGGAAATAATTAATAGCAACGAAGATTAAAATATAGAATTTTTAAATTCAAAATTCAGCATACAAAATTCAAAATTCCTTCCTATATTTGTATATCATGAAATTTTATTTTAAAATATTCGGTATTGCTTGCATGCTTTCAATTGTTTCGTGTAGTAAAAACAATTCCGAAACTACTGTAATAGATATTGATTACAGCTATTTTCCATTAGACAGTACAAAGCAATATTTGTATATAGTTGATAGCATTTCGTACAGTAATTCTACTACTGTCGATACCTTTCATTTTCACTTAAAAACACAATTTGCAAATAGTTTTATTGATTTAAATGGCACTAAAATTTGGCGCTTACAGCGATTTGCCAAATATAAAAATCAAGATAGTTTTAGTGAAATTGAAAATCATTTTGTACAGTTTAAAAACAATCAAATGATTTATACTGCCAATAATTTAAATTTTTTAAAGGCAGTTTTTCCGTTGAATAAAAACACGGTTTGGAACGGAAATTTATACAACACTGAATCACGAGTAAATACTAAAATAGATTTGCTAAATGAAAATTTTACCAATGTCGATACCACATTTACCTTTGCTTTAAAAATAAAAGAAAAGTTCAGCGAAGACTTTATTTTTAGTATTGAACAATGGAGTGTTTACCAAAATAATAGAGGATTGGTTTATTATAAAAGTAAAAACATAGAAACACAAACCGACCAAAACGGAAAAGAAAGTAAATCAGGTTTTGATATTACTCAAAAGTTAGTTGGAGTGATGGAATAGTTGTTTCAATAAAATAAAATTTTAAAAGTTTGGTTGTCATTTCGAGCATGCCAAAGCGTGAGTGGAAATTTATATAAGCAAAGAGATTGCTTCGTACCTCGTAATGACGAACTAAAACATATCGCTATCAACTGACAACTATCAACTAAACATTATATTTTCCTTTACTTTTTCTAATATTTACCGATACAATTTTATATTCAGGGCACATCGCTTCGCTGTCGTGTTCATCGCTGGTAATGATATTAAGCATTACTTCAGGAAAATGGAAGGTTGTACTTAATATACCTTGTTTAACTTCATCGGTTAAATATGCTTTTACATCTACTTTTCCGCGTGGCGATTCAATACAAACCATATCACCATTGCTTATAAAATGTTTTTCAGCATCTAATGGATGAATCATTACCACATCTTCAGTCAATATTTTTACATTACCCGTTCTTCTGGTCATGGTACCCGAATTATAATGTTCTAATTCACGGTTGGTAGTTATAATATAAGGATATTCTTTTTCGTATTTGGTAATTTCTTTGCTTTCTGTCCAATCAAAATAATGGAATTTGCCTTTGCCTCTTTGGAACTCATCCAAATGCAAAATTTCTGTATCAGTTCCATCTTTTTTAACTGGCCATTGTTTACCATTATCACCTAATTCATCCCATTTAACTCCAGCAAAAAATGGAACAATTTGTGAAATTTCTTCCAACATTGTTTTTGGATTATATGGTGCTTGTGGATAGCCCATTTTATTCATAATATCCACCATAATTTCTCCATCACATTTGGTTCCTAATAAAGGTTCAACCGTTTTTTGAACGCGTTGAATTCTTCTTTCGCCATTGGTAAATGTGCCACTTTTTTCTAAGAAAGAAGCCCCCGGTAAAATCACCGTGGCATACTTAGCAGTTTCGGTCATAAACAATTCTTGAACTACCAATAGTTCTAAGTTTTCCATGGCTGCAATTACTTTGTTGGTGTTTGGATCGGTTTGCACCACATCTTCGCCCATTAACCAAAGTGCTTTTAAATTTCCATCAATAGAAGCATCAAACATTTCAGGAATTTTCAATCCTTTACCAAATGGAATTTTAGTTTTATAAAAGTTTTCATAGTGTTTGTTTATTTCTGGATCATAAGAGCTCATATAACCAGCTCCTTGGTGTGGCTGACAACCCATATCGGCTGCTCCTTGCACATTGTTTTGACCACGTAAAGGGTTTACTCCAACACCTCTTCTTCCAATATTCCCGGTTATTAAAGCTAAGTCGGAAATAAGCATAACTGTAAACGAACCTTGCGAATGTTCGGTAACTCCTAATCCATGGAACGACATGGCATTTGGTGAATTGGCATAAGCCAATGCAGCAGCTTTTACCAAGTTTTTATCTACGCCAGTTATTTTTTCTAACTCATCAATATCTAATTTTAAAATTTGCTCGCAAAAATCTTCGTATCCTTCTGTTCTGTCATTGATAAATTCTTTTGCAGCCGCACCTTCTGTTATAATAAAATATAACATCATATTCAATAATGCCACATTTGTTCCTGGTTTTAACTGCAAATGATAAGTTGCATATCTTGCTAATTCAATTCTTCTTGGATCAATTACAATGGTGGTTTTACCTTTCATGGCAAACTGCCTTAACTTAACACCAGTAACAGGATGTGCATCGGTTGGATTTGCTCCAATTACCATGATACAATCTGTGTGTTTTAAGTCAATAATAGAATTAGTAGCAGCTCCAGTTCCAAATGATTTTTGCATGCCAAAAGCTGTTGGCGAATGACAAACACGAGCGCAACAATCAATATTATTGGTACCAATTACAGCACGAATAAACTTTTGCATTAAATAATTTTCTTCATTGGTACATCTTGCCGATGAAATTCCAGCAATAGAATCTGGTCCATGTTTTTGTTTTATTTCGCTTAGCTTATCAGCAATAAAACTATAAGCTTCGTCCCAAGAAACTGGTTCAAGCACGCCATTTTTTCTAATTAATGGCGATCTTATTCTATCAGGATGTTTGTAAAACGAAAATGCAAAACGTCCTTTTAAACAAGTATGACCTTGATTTACTGCTGCATCATAAGGCGCTTGAATTGATTTTACTTGTCCGTTTAAAACCGAAACTTCTAAGTTACAACCTACACCACAATAGGTACAAATGGTTCTAATTTTTTTATCTGCTACAATTGATTTTGATTCAAACACATCACTAATAGCCGAAGTAGGGCAAGCTTGCGCACAAGCACCACAACTTACACAATCAGAATCGAAGAATGAACTTTCAAAACTTTTTACAATATGACTGTCAAATCCACGGCCAGCCATGCTCAATACAAATTCGCCTTGTACTTCATCGCAAGCACGTACACAACGGAAACAGTTGATACATTTACTAAAATCGGAAGTCATGTAAGGATGACTCAAATCTTTTTTTCTATCCAAATGATTTTTTCCAGCTGGATAACGAACATCGCGCACGCCCACTTTGGCTGCTACTTCTTGCAGTTCACAATTGTTATTTACCTCACAAGTCAAACAGTCTAAAGGATGATCAGTAAGTACCAATTCAACAATGTTTTTTCTAAGTTTTGTAATTCTATCGCTATGCGTATAAATATAAGAGTTTGGAATAACAGGAGTATGACATGAAGCTTGCGCTTTTGCAGGTCCGTTGGCCACTAAAGCCACATCAACACTACAAACCCTACACGAACCAAAAGGATCTAAATTAGGCGCATCGCAAAGCGTAGGCACAAAATCTTTTCCCAAATGTCTTCGAGTAAAACTCAATATGGTTTCACCTTCAATGATTGAATATATTTGATCGTTTATGTATGCTGTATTCATAACTAATTTTTCCATGAAATCTGTGTAATCTGTGGCTTTATTCTTCAACTATTTTTCAAAATATTCTTCCAATTCTTTTTCAAAATATTTCATGGCATTTTTTATTGGTAAAGGCAATCCACCACCTAAGGCGCAAAGCGAACCAATTTCCATGGTTTCCAATAAATCATTCATCAAATTCAAGTTGATTTTAAGTCCATCTTGTTGTGCTTTTTCTAACAATTCATAACCGCGAGTAGCACCCAAACGGCAAGGGAAGCATTTACCACAACTTTCGTGAGCAGTAAATTTAAACAAATGTTCAATGTATTTTATCAAAGGAAAATCTTGAGGAATACAAACCACCGAAGCATGTCCCAATAAAAAGCCTTCTTTGGCAAATGAATCAAAATCTACCGAAAGATTTTCAATTTTACTCACAGGCACTAATCCACCAAGCGGACCACCAATATGCATGGCTTTAATGGGTTTGTTAAATCCACCGCCAAGTTGATTAATAACAACCGACAAAGTTGTTCCCATATCTACTTCATAAATACCAGGATTGTTAAAATTTCCATCTAACGAAACCAATTTTGTTCCCGATGATTTTGCAGTGCCTATTGCTGCATAAGCTTTGCCACCATTTTTAAAAATGAATGGTAAATTAGCCAATGTTTCTACATTATTTACCACAGTTGGTTTGTTAAATAAACCTTGCTGAGTAGGGTAGGGCGGTCTTACACGGACTTCTGGTCTTTGTCCTTCAATAGATGAAAGCAACGCAGTTTCTTCTCCACAAATATATGCTCCTTGCGCTTTGATTACTTTAAAATCAAAGTCAAATCCTGAACCTTTTATATTGTTTCCTAATAAATTTTCTTTTCTTAAATCATTGATGCAATCAGCAATAATATTCACTGATTCTGGATACTCGCCTCTAATATAAACCACACCAAAATTGGTACCAGTTATATAACCAGCTATCATCATTCCCATCAGCAAAGCATGCGGACGATTTTCCATAATATACCTGTCGGAATAAGCACCAGGATCGCCTTCATCGGCATTACAAACTATATATTTTGTATCTGAAACTACATTTTTGCAAGATTCTAATTTAAATGCCATTGAAAATCCTGCGCCACCTCGGCCTCGTAATCCTGAATCTTTTAATTGACTTAATAATTCATTAGCAGGTTTTGAAATACAATCAATAAATATTTTATAATATTCCAAAATTGTTCCGTATTCACTGGTTAAAATGGGAGTTCCAATGTTGCCAACATGGTATTTTTCTTTCGAAATAATTTTATTTTCCTTGATGTCTTTGATTGCATCAATGTCATTTCCTGAATAGTTATGGCCATCAATATGAAAGGCATTGTTTTCGTGGCAACGACCCAAACAACACATTTCTCCTATTTCGTTTTCGGAATAATTTTCACCTAACTTTTTATGTAAACCTTCTTGAGTTCCTGCAAGCATACAAGCACTGCCATTACACACATAAACTTTTTTACCTTGGTTTTCTGGTTTTAAAAAATCGTAGAAAGATACCGTTCCGTATACCGTTGATTTACCAATTAAAAATTCTTCTCTGATGCTTTCTAACTTTTCTAAACTTGGACTTCCTGTTTTTGTAGCAGCTATTCCAAGTTCTTCAAATAAGTTTTTTGATAGCCCTTTTCTTCCTGATAATTCACTTAAATTCTTTGACATTTATTTTTGTTTTAAAGCAATTGTTACTTGTTAAATATAGCAACTTTTGTTTTATACCTTACAACAAATATAATTTTATTTTTAAATCAACATAGTCAAAAAAAACACTTATTAGAATTATATTTTATACATCAGCACATCATTTTTATTCAATTTATTTAATTAAAAAATTTGCTCGTTTAAAAATACTTTGAGTAAAACTTTCGTGCTATCATTTGAACGAATTGTGCTATTTAATAAAAAAACAGAATTCTATTCTTGAATTTCATTTAAATTGAAAATTACTATGTCAACCAACAAACCAACATTTAAAGACCATTACGATAATTTTATCGGTGGCAAATTTGTAGCTCCAGTTAAGGGACAGTATTTCGAAAATATTAGTCCAATTGATGGAAAAGTTTTTACTAAAGCAGCTAGATCTGATAAAGACGATGTGGAATTAGCTTTAGATGCGGCTCATATTGCATTTGCAACTTGGAGCAAAACTTCTGCTGCTTATCGTTCTAGTATTTTAAATAAAATTGCAGATGTTATGCAAGATCATCTTGATGAATTAGCGGTAATTGAAACCATTGATAATGGTAAACCTATAAGAGAAACAGTAAACGTAGATTTACCTTTATGTATTGACCATTTCCGTTATTTTGCTGGTGTAATTCGTGCAGAAGAAGGAACAATTTCAGAGCATGACGATAAAACAGTTAGCATTGTGATGCATGAACCACTTGGTGTAGTTGGTCAAATTATTCCATGGAATTTCCCATTGTTAATGGCTACTTGGAAACTAGCACCTGCTTTAGCTGCTGGATGTACAGTAGTAATGAAACCAGCGGAACAAACTCCAACATCTATTTTGTGCTTAATGGAATTATTAAAAGATGTAATTCCTGCTGGTGTTATAAATATTGTAACAGGTTTTGGTCCTGAAGCTGGAAAACCTTTGGCGCAATCACCTCGTATTTCTAAAGTTTCATTTACTGGTGAAACTACGACTGGTCGTTTAATTATGCAGTATGCCTCAGAAAATTTAATTCCTGTTACCATGGAATTAGGTGGAAAATCACCAAATATTTTCTTCCCATCTGTAGCTGATCACGATGATGATTACTTTGATAAAGCCATTGAAGGAGCTGTATTATTTGCAGTAAATCAAGGAGAAGTTTGTACTTGTCCCTCTCGTATTTTGGTGCACGAAAGTATTTACGATAAATTTATGAGTAAAGTAATTGAACGAACAAAAGCTATTAAAATGGGCAATCCATTAGATAGTTCAACCATGATGGGTGCGCAAGCATCAAACGATCAATACGAAAAAATTCAATCTTATTTGAAATTAGGTGTGGAAGAAGGTGCTGAAATATTATGCGGAGGCGATGTTCATAAAATGGAAGGAGAATTAGCCGGTGGTTTCTATATTCAACCAACTTTATTTAAAGGAAATAACTCCATGCGTATTTTCCAAGAAGAAATTTTTGGACCTGTTGTTTGTGTAACTACTTTTAAAACAACTGAAGAAGCAATTGCAATAGCTAACGATACTTTATATGGTTTGGGAGCTGGTGTTTGGACTCGCGATGCTCACGAATTATATCAAGTTCCAAGAGCAATTCAAGCAGGAAGAGTTTGGGTAAATTGTTACCATGCATATCCTGCACATGCACCATTTGGTGGATATAAAAAATCAGGATTTGGAAGAGAAAATCACTTGATGATGTTAGGCCATTATCGTCAAACAAAAAACATGTTAATCTCTTACGATAAAAAGAAATTAGGTTTCTTTTAGTCAATAGATAACTTCAAAAGTAAAGTAATATTTCAATAGAATAAAAACCACATAGACACACAGAAAAACATAGTACTAAACTATATAATTTATGTTTCTATGTGGTTCAATTTTTTTGAAAATTAACATATTTCGCATTTTTATAATTATAAAAAAAATGATACCAAGAGTAACCATTACACCCGAAGCCATTGAAGTGGTGAACGATTTGAAAAGCAGATTTGGTGAATTAATGTTTCACCAAAGTGGTGGTTGTTGCGATGGCTCTCAACCCATGTGTTTTGAAAAAGGTGACTTCATAATAGGCCAAAGCGATGTATGCATTGGAACCATTGAAGATTGCGAATTTTGGATGAGTAAAGACCAATTTGAATATTGGAAATTTACTCAATTAAATATTCATATTAGTAAAGGCAGAGGCTCCAGTTTTTCGTTAGAAATTCCTATGGGTTTGCGCTTCTTAACTCAATCAAGAATGTTTACACCTACTGAATTAAATAATTTAGAAACTTTAAAATTTGTAGAAGATTAGCTCAATTACTTCTTGTGAAGCAACTGCTGATATTGTTTTGGTGTAATGCCTTCGTAATGCTTAAACATTCTAATAAAATAATTACTGTCTTCAAAACCGGCTTCATACGATACATTTTTAATATAAATGTCTTTATTGGTTAAATATCGTTTTGCCAATTTTATTTTTTCCAATATTATAAACTCCACAGGACTAATTCCCATTTCATTTTTAAAAAGGCGGTATAGCGTTGAAGTGCTTAATCCAGCATTTTTTGCAATGGTTTTGAGTTCAATTTTATTGGTAATATTTTCTCTTATAAAAGTTACAACTTGCAATAATGATAAATTTGTAATTCGCACATTTCCCTCTGTTACTCCCTTTAAAGTTTGTGATTGTACTATTTTAACCAATAATTCCTGTAATGATAAATCGGCAAGGGTATCTTTAAAAATAGAATTACTTTGACAAATATTTATAATTTTATTAATTACAATCGACATGTCTTCATTGTTCTCAAAATAAAAATTGGTTTCATCTAATTGCCAAAAATTATTTTGCCCTTCCTTTGGATATTTCTCATTTAAAAAGTTAAGCGTATCTTTTATTTTTTTATGGTCAATGGCCAATGCCAAACACTGCGTTGGGTTATCAAATGTTGCTTCTGGAAAATCAATTTTCATTTCTACATTTGCAGGAATAATAACCGATTCGCCTGGCAAATAATCAAAGCCTTCTTTGTCAAAAAGGTGCATTACTTTTTTACCTCGTAGCATACTGGTAACCACCAAATCATTGAATTGTAAAGGAACTAATTCCGATTTTTGGTAAGTTTCGAATAAGTTCAATTCACAGTTTTCCAAATTGTAAATCGTTCTATTTTCAATCAAAGTTTTTAACAACTTTTCGTTGGTTAAATCAGGCGAAATGGAAACTGTTTTATTTATCATTTGGTTTTGTAAATAGAATAGAAAAATGAAAGAGCATATATTTAAAATATTATTTGTCTAGGGCATTCTTAAAATCTTTTCCATCTTTTTCCCTTTTGCTAATTCATCAACTAACTTATCTAAATACCTCACGTGTTTTGTTAAAGGATTTTCAATTTCTTCTATCCTATAGCCGCAAATTAAACCAGTAATGAGGTTTGCATTGGAGTTTATTTTGGCCTTATTAAACATTGTTTCAAATGTTACTTTATCAGCTATCAATTCCAATATTTTATTATCGTCAAAACCCGTTAGCCATGTAATCACTTCATTCAATTCCGTTTTCGACCTGCCTTTTTTTTCTATTTTGGTAAGGTAAAGCGGATATACTGTTGCAAAAATTATTTTTGCAATTCGTTCATTGTGTTCAAGTGTGGTTTTTACACTCAATTATATTTTGTCAGCGTTTAATTTATGGTAGTATATGTATGAAACTACTAAAATTCCAAGTATAATTAATGGGAAAAAAGTATGTCCATCTATACCATCTACACTTACATGACTAATGCTAGCAAATAGAAAATTGAATATAAAACCAGCATAAGCCCATTCTTTAATTCTTTTAGGAATTTGAGGTATTACTAAAGCTAAAACTCCCATAACTTTGAATATTATCAATGCATTTCCAAAGTAGGGTGGATAGCCTAAATGTTTTATTCCTTCTTTTGCTAATTCTGTTTGAGATGTTAATGCGGGCATCACTCCTTCAAACAACCCGATGATTGACGTAGCCGTCCAATAAATTATTTTATCTTTTTTCATTTTATATATTTGATTTTCTAAAATTGTTGAATCAAACTCAAGTATTCAACACTCTTTTTTAGTTGGTAAAACGGAAGAGTTTTCATCAGTTCTTTCACTTGCTCTTCATCTATATCTTTAAATATTAAAACAGCACCATTTCTTGCTTCTCTTAAAAACAAATGCTCTAAAATTCCTTCGGCTTTCCACTTAGCAACTATTTCTTGCTCGTGCTTTAATATTTCTTGAAAATTACTTGGAATATTATCCATGTCTAATGTTAAAATTGCTTCTATTCTATTCATTTTTTTTATAAATGTTTTTTATTATTTGCTTTGCAATGGATAAATATTTTAGTCAAATTATTACATAGTTTCTATTTAAAATTATAACTGTAATATTTTTATAAAGTTTAAATATCAAACATACAAATTATTATTATAAAACCAAATTACAATATTTCATCCTTCATCCTTTATCCTTTATCCTTTATAATTTATATTTCATCCTTCATCCTTTATAATTCATATTTCATTCTTCAAAATTTCTTTAACTATTAATATAATTACATTCTTGAAAATTATACTTAATTCAATATATTTGACCAGCATCAAAATTGGTGTTGACATTATAAAAATATACTTTCATGAACTCCTTACACGATAAATTAAAAGCATTTGAACGCACCCTCACCATTATGGATGATTTACGCGCAAAATGTCCATGGGATAAAAAACAAACATTGGAATCACTCCGACATTTAACCATAGAAGAAACTTATGAGTTAAGTGAAGCCATTGTAAACAAAGACTTGCCTGAGTTGCAAAAAGAGTTAGGCGATGTATTGTTACATATTATTTTTTATGCAAAAATAGCCAGCGAAACCAATCATTTTGACATTGCTGATGTGTTGAATTCTTTGTGTGAAAAATTGATAGTTCGTCATCCACATATTTATGGAAATATAGTAGCCGAAACCGAAGAGCAAGTAAAAGAAAATTGGGAACAAATAAAACTAAAAGAAGGAAACAAATCAGTGTTAAGTGGTGTTAGCAAAGGAATTCCAAGTTTAGTAAAAGCATATAGAATTCAAGAAAAAGCTGCGCAAGTTGGCTTCGATTGGGATACTCCTGAACAAGTTTGGGATAAAATAAATGAAGAATTGTTGGAGTTTAAACACGAACTTGACATTCCTAATAACAAACAAAAAACAGAACAAGAATTTGGCGATTTGCTTTTTGCATTGGTAAACTTAGCACGCAAAAATGGCATCAATCCTGATGATGCGTTGGAATACACCAATCAAAAATTCAGAAATCGATTTATGTTCATTGAAGATAAGGCTAAAGCCATGAACAAAAACATGATTGACATGACGCTTGCTGAAATGGACGAAATTTGGAACGAAAGCAAAAAACTAGGCATGTAAAATAGCTGAGTCATTCAGTAGTACCGCTTAAGCGGTATCCTTTCCATGGCAACCAAGTTAGCTAATGGCTAATAATCATTTAAAGCCAAGGAGATGCTTACAGCATAACTGATTCTATTTTTTATATTCTTCTTAAAGCCGAGAACCGCTGTAAGTTTTTGACTTCCCTCGAACTGACATTGATACATAAAAAAAGCGGAAAATTTTCCGCTTTTTTTATGTAGGTAATCCAACATTCAATCCCGATTTATCGGGACAACATTCAAAATTTTACCTAAGGTAAACTAGCTTTAAATTGCATGTATTGTGCATCAAATGTTTGTCCAACTTTACTTCCATAACATTCCCAAACATCAGTAATATCAGCAACCCTATTTTCAGGATTTGGGTGTGTACTTAAAAACGCAGGTGTTCCACCTGTTTGTCCAGCGGCAATTAATTTTTCAAAAAAGTATTTAGCACCTCTGCCATCATAACTTGTTCCGTTTAAATATTTTACTGAA
>CANGPW010000025.1 GCA_947456185.1 Bacteroidota bacterium
ATGACTAATTCAGATATAGCCGATTTATTCAAGCTTTTTGCCGACTTAAGTGAACTCCATGGCGGAAATCCTTTTAAAATAAAACAGTTTACCAATGCGTTTTTTCGCATAGATAAAATGCTTACTCCACTTGAAAATTTAACGATTCCAGATTTAGAAAAAATAGAAGGAATTGGCAAAGGAATAGCGGCTAAAATTGATGAAATCAATAAAACCGAAAGTTTTGGAGAACTGAATGATTTATTAGCAAGTACGCCTCAAGGTGTATTGATGATGATGAAAATTAAAGGAATTGGCCCAAAAAAAATTGCCATTATTTGGAAAGAATTAGAAATAGAAGAAATAGGTGAATTGCTTTATGCTTGTAAAGAAAATAGGTTAGCACAAGCAAAAGGTTTTGGTTTAAAAACACAGCAAAGTGTTATTAACCAAATTGAGTTTATGTATGCCAGTGCTAACAAGTTTCATTATGCCAAAGTGGAACAAAAAGCATTTGATTTAGTTGAAAAATTACAAATCATAAATACCATTCAAAAAGTTTCCCTTTGCGGTGCAATAAGAAGAAAAATGGAAGTAATAGATGCCATTGAAATATTAGTGGCATGCAATGATATAAAGGAAACGAAACAAGCTTTAATTGATAGTAATTTATTTACAGAAATTGATCATGATAGTATTGAATATAAAGGAAAATATGAACAAATTCCAGTAATAATTTCATGCTGCGAAAACGAAAAATTTAGCTGGAAATTGTTTGAAAAAACAGCCAATGAAAAACATTTAGCATTGTTAGATTTAAATGCAATCAATCAACAAAGTACATGCGAAGAAGAAATTTATAAAAGCATTCAATTGCCATACATTTTTCCTGAAATGCGCGAAGGAACAAATGAAGTAGCATTAGCCAAACAAAATAAGCTGCCAACTCTAATAGAATATAGTGATTTAAAAGGCGCATTGCATAATCATTCCACTTGGAGCGATGGCTTAAATACCATTGCCGAAATGGCAAAAGCGTGTGAAAAATTAGGTTATAATTATTTCGGAATTGCCGATCATAGTAAAGCTGCATTTTACGCAAAAGGATTAAACGAAGAGCAAATAATTAACCAACATATTGAAATAGATAAACTGAATAAAAGCAATCCCAATTTTACTGTTTTTAAAGGAATAGAATGCGATATTTTATACAACGGTCAAATGGATTATGCGAATGATGTTTTGGCCAGTTTTGATTATGTGGTTGCATCGGTTCATAGTATTTTAAAAATGAATGAAGAAAAAGCAATGAGTCGACTAATTTCAGCTATTGAAAATCCCTATACAACTATTTTGGGTCATCCAACAGGAAGATTATTATTACTGCGTGAAGGTTATTCAATTAATCATGAAAAAATAATAGATGCCTGCGCGGCCAATAAAGTTGCCATTGAAATAAATGCAAATCTTTATCGTTTAGACCTTGATTGGCGCTATATTGATTATGCCTTGAATAAAGGAATTATGCTTTGTATAAATCCTGATGCGCACAATATTGATGGATTAAAAGACATGTATTATGGATTACAAATAGCCAGAAAAGGAGGACTTACAAAAGAAAGTTGTTTAAATGCGTTTACAACGGAGGAACTGAAAAAATACTTCTATCAAAAAAATAATATTTCTATGTAAATAAAACGTATATTTTTGGCGAAAATGATTGAAAACTTAACAAAATTAATAAGAGAAAATTCGCTTGAATTAATACTTAACAACCAAGCAATAAAAAATGAAAATAAAGAAGCTGCAATTTCAGATACAGTCAATATAATTATTAGTCAATTAAAAAAAGAAGTTTCAAAAGGTAATATCGCTGGATTAGCTGAAATTTTAAAAAGCAATGGCAATTTATCAAATAACAAAATTGTTATTGAAATGATAACAAATTTAAGTGAAAGTTTGTCAGCTAAATTTGAATTAAATAGTAATGATGCTGAACATATTTCTCAAAATTTAATTCCAGCAGTCATGCACCAATTAATTTCAAAAACGAACGATCCAAATGACGAATCATTTAATATTCAAGATTTATTGAGCAATTTGGGAGGTAACGGATTAGGAGGTATGTTAATGAATATGTTTTCATCCAATAAAAAATAAGGTAATAATGGTGGTTTTGTAAGAATGTTTAAGAATTTTTTATCATAAACTTTGCAGTGTGAAAGTAAAAATTATATTTGCCCACACTAAATAACTAAAAATAGTGCAATAATGGCCCGTAAACAAATTATAATGGAATTTCCAATTAAAGCTTCCCCAGCTTTATTGTTTAATTATATCAGTACTCCTAGCGGATTATCACAATGGTTCTGTGTAGATGTGGATATTAGAAACAACTTATTTAAATTTAAATGGGAAGGTGAAGAGATTAGCGCTGACTTAATTAAAAAAGTAAATAATAAAAGTATGAAGTTTAAATGGACAGATTCTGCAAAAGATGAATATTTGGAATTTGACATAAATGTAGATGAACTTACCGATGATGTAGCTTTAGTTATTACAGACTATGCTGAGGAAAGTGAAGAAAAATATACCAATCAACTCTGGGAAAGTCAAATACATGATTTAAAAAGTTGTATAGGAGCATAAAAAAAGCCGTCAGTAAATTCTGACGGCTTTTTTTATACCTGATGAAATTTATTAATAACTCAATTCTAAAATTTTAACCACATCAGAAGGAGTAATATTTTGGCGTTCGCCCAATTTTAATATGCCTCTTTTAGAAAATGAATCAAAAATAAAAGGTGCGGCTTCCTTAAAATTATCAGTGTATTCACTCAAATGGGTTTTTATTCCTACAGAATGAAAAAAAGCTTCTGTTTTATCAATTGCCAAATTTGCTTTTTCTTCTATTGTACCTTCAGTTATATTCCAAACCCTTGTGGCATATTGTGCTAATTTTTCTTTCTTGTTTTCAAAATTATAACGGTAATGACTTGGAGCAATAATGGCTAATGTTTGGGCATGGTCAATTCCGAATAAAACGGTGAGCTCATGTCCTATTGCATGTACAGTCCAATCTGTTGGAACACCTTTTTGGATTAATCCATTTAATGCCATGGTACAACTCCACATAAACTCACATTGCGCATTATAATCACTGGGATTATTTAAAATTTGTGGTGCTATTTCAATTAAATTTTGCATGATACTTTCCGAAATTCTGTCTTGCAAATTTGCACCTGTTGGATAAGTCATGTATTGTTCTAAAACATGTGTAAATGCATCCACAATTCCATTGGCAATTTGATTTGCAGGAATTGATGAAATTACTTGAGGGTCTAAAATAGAAAACTGAGGAAACAATCCTGGTCCGCCCATTCCTAATTTCTGATTAGTTTCACGTCTTGAAATTACAGAACCTGAATTCATTTCAGAACCAGTAGCTGGTAATGTTAAAACCACTCCAAAAGGCATTCCTACTTCACTTCTAATTCCTTTTTCTAAAATATCCCAAGGATTATTTCCTTCATACAATGCGGCAGATGCCAAAAACTTTGTACCATCAATGACAGATCCACCGCCAACTGCTAACAAATAAGTAATTTTTTCTTCTTTAATTACTGCTAATGCTTTTAACAAAACTTGGTATTCTGGATTGGCAGGAATACCACCAAACTCTATCACTTCAAACGATTGAAGCGCAGTTTTTACTTGTTCATAAATACCATTTTTTTTAATGCTTCCACTACCAAAAAGCATTAACACTTTAGCATGAGCAGGAATTTCACTTGCTATTTTATTGATTAAACCTTTTCCAAAATGTATTTTAGTAGGATTTTTAAATTCAAAATTATTCATAATTTTTTTATTGTTATTACAATGATAAGTTGTTTGGTCAATGAATTGTTTTAATTAAAATTTATTTTTAAAGTAACAAAGTAAATAGTATATATGAGTTCAAAGTAGTTTACTTTGTAACATGTCAGAATTAAAAGCACAAGTAAAATTTGTAGATAAAAACAAATCTGAATTTTACTCAATTCTTAAAAACAGGGTAGATCAATATTTTACTGAAAATAATATTTCTAAATACGCCAATGCAACAATGGTTATTAAAACTATCATTTTGCTTTTAGCATATATTTTACCATTTATTTATATGCTATTTTTTCAACCAAGCATAGGAATAAGTTTAATGCTTTGGAGTATCATGGGAATTGCTGTGGCAGGAATCGGAATGAGTGTAATGCATGATGCAAACCATGGTGCGTATTCAGCTAACAAAAATGTAAATTATTGGCTTGGAAATACATTAAATTTATTAGGAGGTTCTGTATTTAATTGGAAACTTCAACACAATATATTACACCATACTTATACCAATATTACATTTTTAGATGATGACATTTCGGATAGATTAGTATTGAAGTTTTCGCCTCATACCAAGCAAAAAAGTTTCCATCAATTCCAATGGATATATGCGTTCTTTTTTTATGGATTATTAACTTTTTACTGGGCAGTAGCAAAAGATTTTATTCAATTTTATCAGTTTTCAAAAAATGGTGTAAATAATAACAACAGAAAAGAAAATGTATTCATATTGGCAAAAATTATTGGCATAAAAATATTCTATTTTTCTTTAATGATAGTTGTTCCTGTATATTTTTTCAATATGATATTTGCACAAGTATTTGCGGGATTTGCATTGATGCATTTTTTTTCAGGATTAATCTTAACAACCGTATTTCAATTAGCTCATACTGTTGAAAACACAACCCATCCTTTGCCAAATAAGGAAGGAATTATAGCAAATGATTGGGCTATTCACCAATTAAATACAACAGTCGATTTTGCTCCTAATAACAAACTATTGTCATGGTATATTGGCGGATTAAATTTTCAAGTAGAACATCATTTATTTCAAAAAATATCACATGTTCATTACCCTGAAATTGCTAAAATAGTAAAGCAAACTGCAAACGAATTTGGCATTGTACATTTGGAAAACAAAACACTTTTTAGTGCTATCAAATCACATATTACCTATTTAAAACAGTTGGGCAAATTACCAAATTTGCATGAAGCAATTGGTTAACAACTCTCACTGATTTAATATTAATCAATCAAATTTTACTTTATTTAGGCTGTAAAAAATTTAAACCAATTTTTTACCACAAAAAATTATTAATTTAATAATTTCATCATTTACAAACAGTATATTTGCTCGATTTTTAATTGAAAAAGTTTTCGCTAAATATTGACAATGAGGAAGAAAGTTTTTTTTATGGCTTAATTTGTAATGAAAAAAATTCTCGATTAGCATGGTTAATCAATCATGCCTTAGCTATAGATTTGGCAAAAGAAAACAGTATTGAATGGTTCAATGATTTAGAAAACGAAAATTATTACTTTGATAAATTCGTATACATTGATGAATTAAACCATTTAACATACACATTCTTCTCTAATTACGATGACAATGTTTCGCTTTTTACTGAACTAAAGCTAAGAGCCATGAAATATTTTATTTTAATAGAAGGTGGCTTGACTTTTTTTGATGAGAAGTTATTTCTAAAAAAAATGAAAACTATTAATGAAATTCAGCTCATTAGTAAAATAGACCAAAAAAGGCTGAAACACAAAGTAAATTTAATTTTATAACCGAAATTTAGATAAATATATCATGAATAATATACTTTTTAATCGTACCAAAATAGTAGCAACCATTGGCCCTGCAACAAGCAGTTTAGAAAAACTAAAAGAAATAATATTAGAAGGAGTGGATGTTTGTCGGCTTAACTTTTCACACGGTTCCTACGATGACCACAAACAAGTAATTGATAATATAAAATTAGCAAATGAACAACTTGGAACCAATGTTTGTATGTTACTAGATTTACAAGGACCAAAACTGAGGGTTGGTGAAATGGAAAATGGTAAAGTAGAACTTATCAATGGCGAAATGATAGAAGTTACTACTGAAAAATGCATGGGCACAAGTAACCGTGTTTATGTAAATTTTGAAAATTTGCCTAAAGATGTAAACCCTGGGGAACGTATTTTATTAGATGATGGTAAGCTAGAATTGAAAGTAATTGAAACCAATAGAAAGAATTTAATCAAAGCACAAGTAATTGTTGGTGGTTGGCTTTCAAACAAAAAAGGTTTCAATTTGCCAAATACCAAAATGAGTATTCCAAGCATGACACAAAAAGATTTGGATGATTTGAAATTTGGTATTGAAAACAAAGTAGAATGGGTTGGTCTTTCATTTGTTAGAAACGAAAATGATGTAATTTTTCTTAAAAACATTATTGAATTAAATGATTGGAGACCACGCGTTATTTCAAAAATAGAAAAACCAGAAGCAGTTATCAATATTGATAAAATCATTGCAGTTTCTGATGGAATTATGGTTGCTCGTGGCGATTTGGGTGTAGAAATGCCAATGGAACAAGTTCCAGTTATTCAAAAACAAATTGTAAAAAAATGTATTGAGGCAAGCAAACCAGTTATTATTGCTACTCAAATGATGGAAAGCATGATTGTAAGTCCGGTTCCTACTCGTGCTGAGTTAAATGATATTGCAAATGCAGTAATGGATGGTGCCGATGCAGTGATGTTAAGCGCTGAAACTAGTGTTGGTGCATTTCCTGTAGATGCAATCAGATACATGAGAAAAACTATTTTAGAAGTGGAAACAAATACCAATGCTCCTTATTTTAAAGGTGTTAGACCATCGGCAGAAAGTGAAACATTTTTTTCTGATGAAATTTGTTTCACAGCAGTTAAAGTAAGCGATCACTTAAAAGCAGATGCCATAGTAGGTATGACTTTTTCTGGTTATTCTGCTTATAAAATCTCATCATTCCGTCCTAAAGCAAGTATATTTATTTTTACTACCAATCCACGTTTGGTTAATACTTTAAGTTTAGTTTGGGGCGTTCGTGGCTTTTTATACCGTGAGTTTGAAAGTACTGACGACTCCATGCAAGATGTGAATGATAATTTGTTAAAAGGTGGTTTTATAAAACCAGGACAGGTTGTTATAAATACTGCTAGTATGCCTATTTCACAACGATCTAGAGTAAATACAATTAAAGTTTCTGAAATAAAATAAACATAGAAAATATGAATAAAATAATTTTTTCAATCATTTTAATAGGTTTTATGGCTTGTACAAAAACCGAGTCTAATCCTAATCCGAGTCAAACAATCATAACTTCCGATAGTTCACAATATTCAGGACGTTTAAAAGTAATGGTGTTAGATGGAACTAATAACAATGCTATTATTAATGATGCCCAAGTTTTTTTATATCCAACATACGATGATTTGAAAAGAAATTTTTACATAAATACAGTTGCTAGTATAAGTGGCACTGCCGATTTTGGTTATATTTTACAAGGAAACTACTATTTACGCGCTCAAAGCGGTTTAAAAAGCGATACCAATGTGGTACAAGTTATGGGTCAAAAAACCATTACTAGAACCATGATTGTAAGATAATAAATCAAAAAAAATGGAATTGCAAGAAACTGATTTAATTGAAAATAAAATTACAAACAGCGGTTTAGTTACCATCGATTTGGAACTATTATGCCATTCGGGTGAACGTATTTTATTTGATTTAAAAAATTGGCTTTTTAGGGGAATTATTTTAAAGGAAAAAGACTTTAGAGCATTCATTAAAAACCATGATTGGACACAATACCAAAACAAGAATATTGCATTTTATTGTAGCAACGATGCCATTGTTCCTACATGGGCTTACATGCTTTTGGCTGCTGCTGCTCAACAATATGCCAACCGTTATATTTTTGGTGATTTAAAACAACTTGAAATTGTATTATACAACGATGCAATTGTTCAATTAAATGCAAATGATTATACCGATAAAAGAATAATTATTAAAGGTTGTAGCCACCATGAAATGCCAGTTTCAGCTTATGTAGAAATTAGCAATAAATTACTGCCTGTAGTAAAAAGTTTAATGTATGGCGAAGCATGTAGTAATGTTCCAATTTATAAAAAAAACAAGAATAAATGAAGCACCAAACTGTAAAAATTAAGTTAGGTAATATTACAAACTTAAGCGATGCACGCTTTGCAGCAGCTGCCGGAATTGAATACATGGGCTTTTGTTTCGATACTAATAATGTAAATTATATTCCGCCCATAAAAGCTAAAGAAATTATTGACTGGACCAGCGGATGCTTTGTAATGGCTGAATTTGGCAAACAATCTATCCATGAAATAATGGCAATTACCGAAATGTTAAATATTGACGTTGTAGAAATAAACAATCATTTATTGCCAAAAGATTTAGTAGAAATAGATAAACCAATTATTAAAAAATTAGATCTTAGTTTATTAAACAATGAATCTTTAGCAGCAGAAATAACTTTATTTTCAACTAAAGTAGATGCCTTTCATTTATTTGCAAGCCATGGAAATATTTCAATTAATGAAGAACAATTAAAAGAAATTTGTAACAGTAGTAAAATAATTTGGGGTATAAATACATCGTCAAAAACCATAAAACAAATTATTGCAAACTACCAACCATACGCTATAAATATTTCAGGTGGCGATGAAGAAAAAACTGGTGTAAAAGACTTTGACGAATTGAACAATATTCTGGATGTTTTAGGAATATTAGAAGGATAAGAAAAATGTTAAATTTTGGGTGTTGTCCCGATGTAACGGGATTGAATTATAAAAAATCCATAGTTCATAAAAAGTCTACTTCACTTCCTTCACCTCTATCAAAAAGTTTTCGGTATCTACTTTAAAATTTTCTTTACTGCTGTATTGTAATTCCACTATTTTCCAATGATTAGCAGGTATTATATATTCAAATTTATCCGTACTCAGCATTACTTTTATAGGCATTTCTAATCCACTTACATTGGTTGTTAACCTGTATTTTAGTTCTAAAATATTTTCTTTTTCTATGAATTGATATTCAAAAACTGGCAATGCGGCTTTTCGTAAATATTGATTAAAAAACGGAGCAAAATTATAACGAGTTCTTTTACTCATATAATTTTCAACATCGGTACTAGTTAACGTTTTATATTTCAAATCATCATTTAATTCATAAAGCATATTGAACCAAGTAGTGTCGTTATTCAACATTTTACGCATGGTATGTAGCATCCAAGTTCCTTTATAATAAACGTCATTGTCCTTTCTTCCATGAAAATAAACATCGTGCGGTGCAATAATTGGCTCTCTATTTTTGATATGGTGTTTTTGACTGTTTATATATTTTACTGCCTTGTCGTAACCTTGTTTAAACTCCACATAAACTGATTCGGAATAAGTAGTAAAACTTTCGTGAATCCACATGTCTGCATGGTCTTTCATACTTAAGCTGTTGCCAAACCATTCGTGCCCACTTTCATGAACTATGATAAAATCAAAACCCCATTCATTGTTTTTATAATCATTTCCATAGGCTACACAACTTTGGTGTTCCATTCCCCAATAAGGAGTTTCCACTAATTTATATCCATCGTTCCAAAAAGGATAGGGAGAAAAAAAACGATCAAAACAACCCAACATGTCTTTTACCTGCTTAAAATGAATTTTTGCTTTTTGTTCATTTTCTCTCAATACAAAATAATTTAATACTAAAATTCCTTTTATCGGACTTCTAAATTCATCTTGAATTTGAACATAATCAGCAATATTGATGGTGATATTATAATTATTAATAAGATACGAAACTTTCCAATCGTACTGCGTGTAACCATCAAATAAAGGTAATTTACCAATAAACTTTCCGTTGCTAACACCTACTAATCCGTTTGGAACTTGCAAATGCATGATCATGTTTTCTGCTTCATCGCTCAAATGATCTTTACAAGGCAACCAACAATATGCGCCAATTCCTTCGCAAGCCAAACCAACCCATGGTTTATTACTGCTATCTTTTTTAAAAACAAAGCCACCATCCCAAGGAGCATTTTTGGCAATTGGTGGGAATCCACTAAAAAATACAGTAATTTTAGCCAAATTTCCTTTTAAAATTTTTTTTCCAAAATCAATAAAATAAGCATTGCTATCTTGCTGGTAAATAAGATTGGTATTTTTAAAAATCACTTTTTCTATTTTCATTGGCATTTTTAAATCTATTTGAATTTTATTCAAATCAGTTAGCGCCAAAAATGTGATTTCGTTTTTACCCGAAATAAAATGATGGTCAATATCAACCTTGGTTGTTATTTCATAGGTTTTTACATCAAAACATGAACGGAGTTTTGATAGTTTTCCGTGTAAATAATCTTGTTTTGAAAAAGATTGTGCACTTAAATTTCCAAACAAAAAGACTAATAAAAAGGAAATGAAGAATTTATGGTGAAACATTTGTTAAATATTTTTTTTCAAACATAAAACTAAATTGTATAAACTTGCGCTATAAATAAAAATCTAAGTTTTCAATATGAATAATTTACTTCAAGGAAAAAAAGGCATCATATTCGGTGCGTTAAATGATAAGTCAATAGCTTGGCAAGTGGCTTTAAAATGCCATGAACAAGGCGCACAAATTGTTTTGACAAACGCACCTGTAGCCATGAGAATGGGTGAAATAAATGAATTATCAACCATTTGTAACGCTCAAGTAATTCCTTGCGATGTGAGTAAAAACGAAGATATGGACAATTTGATTGACAAGTCGATGGAGATTTTAGGTGGTAAAATTGATTTTATTTTACACTCAGTTGGCATGAGTATGAATATGAGAAAAGGCAATGATTACTTGAATTTAGACTATAAATTCATGCATGATACCATTGATATTTCTGCTATGAGTTTCCACCGTTTATTGGCTTCATGTTATAAAAAAGATGCCATTAACGAATGGGGTTCGGTAGTAGCTTTAACTTATATTGCTGCGCAACGTGTGTTCCCACATTATAGCGAAATGGCGGAGGCAAAATCTTTATTAGAAAGTGTGGCACGTAGTTTTGGTTACCATTATGGTAAAACTAAAAAAGTACGTATCAATACCATTTCACAAAGTCCAACAAAAACTACTGCTGGAAGCGGTGTAAAAGGTTTTGGCGACTTCTTTGACTATGCAGCTGCATTGAGTCCTCTTGGCAATGCCGATGCAGAGCAATGCGCTGAATATTGTGCGTTAATGTTTAGCGATTTCAGCAGAATGGTTACCATGCAAAACCTTTTCCACGATGGTGGATTTAACAATACTGGCTTCAGCCCTGATGTATTTGAAATAGCAAAAAATCCTGAATAAGGAATTTTATTAAAATAAATATTAAACAAAAAAGCGGAAATTTCTTTCCGCTTTTTTTATGCTTTTTTACTTTAAATTTTAGGTAGAATTTTAAAGCTAGAATGGAGTACGACCCCAACTGGGTCGAATGTTTATAGATATATCATTTTTTTATAAACATGCGACCCCATTGGGGTCGTACAATTCAGAAATTGATAATCGTTTCGACAAGCTCAACGACCGCGGTCATTGAGCTTGTCGAAATGTTCTTAGTTTTAGTAAATAATATTGAATTATTTATTCAAAAAAAAAAGCTGCTTTGGAATATAATCCAAAGCAGCTTTTTTAAGTTTAAATTTCTATAATTATTCTTCAATTGTAGGGTTTTGTAAATTGCTATGTCTTTTGCTATAAAGGAAATAAACCAATACACCAACTGCACCCCAAATTAGGAAAGCAATCCAAGTTTCAATTCTTACAAAGCACATCAAAAACAAATTGAATGAAACACCTAAGGTTCCAACTAAATATACCGCTGGCGCTTTAAAAGGTCTTTCTAATTCTGGACTTTTATAGCGCAATAACATAACCGCAACACATACCATTGCAAAAGCCAATAATGTTCCCATGCTACACATGGCGCTTACATTTTCAATTGGAGTTAATGCTGCAACAACAGAAATAATTGCACCCACTAAAATGGTAGATTTATAAGGGGTTTTAAATTTGGGATGTAAAGTTCCAAACATACTTTTTGGTAATAAACCATCTTTGGCCATTCCTAAAAAAATACGTGTTTGGCCTAACATCATTACCAACATTACAGATGTTAATCCTGCAGTTGCTGCAATTGTTATGATAAACACTGCCCAAGTTAAACCGTTTTCGCTAAATGCAGATGCTACAGGTGCTGCTTTATCTAACACATCGTATTTTACCATTCCTGTTAAAACCAATGATACTAAAATATATAAAACAGTACAAATAACCAATGATGCAATGATTGCAAAAGGCACATCTTTTTTAGGGTTGATTGCCTCACCAGCCTGAGTTGAAACTGCATCGAAACCGATATAAGCAAAAAATACAATAGTAGCAGCGGTAACTACACCTTCCCAACCAAAACTTGTACTTACAACTCCATCAGTTATTGTTTCAACCGAAGTTGGAATAAATGGTTGCCAATTTTCTACATTGATATAAAATGCCCCAACTATAATTACAAATAGAACAACGGCAATTTTGATAATTACAATAATATTATTTGTGCTTGCAGCTTCTTTAATTCCTTTTATTAAAATACTGGTAACAAACCAAGTAATAACAAATGCAGGTAAATTAAAAGCAAAAGAAGGAATATCAATTCCTGATGCTGCTGCTTTAGAAGCTGCAGTTACAGGATCATTACATAACCAAATTGGAATATCGAGGTGAAATAAATGTAATAATTTTACAAAATAACCACTCCAAGCCACAGCAACTGTGGTAGCTCCCATCATATATTCCAAAATTAAATTCCAACCAATGAACCAAGCAAATAGTTCACCAACTGTTCCGTAAGCATAACTGTATGCACTTCCTTCTACAGGTAAAACTGAAGCAAATTCGGCATAACAGAGCGATGCAAATAAACAGCCAACTCCTGCAATTACAAATGAAAGCGCAAGTGCTGGACCTGCATAATCATGCGCAGCAATTCCTGTTAAAGTAAAAATTCCTCCACCAATAATGGCACCTATTCCTAATGAAGTTAATCCCCAACGGGTAAGCACGCGGTTTAATCCGCCTTTTTTCATTTCAGCCTCAAAGGCACTAATTGGTTTTTTTCGCCAAACACTCATATATTTTTATCAATTTTTTGAATGGCAATATAATAAGTAAAGCAAATTATACAAGTACGAATTTTTATAGTTGACAGTTGTTGGTTGATAGTTGTCAGGAAACATTCTATAAAAATTCTATCAGTTGTTAGTTGATAGGAAATTATCTCTTATAAACTCTATCAACTGACAACTGACAACAGACAACTAATTTATTGCTCCCACTGCTTTACGCGCATTACTTTAACTAAACGTTTTCGGTAATAATCACTTAACATCCAATCTTCTCTTACTCCATCGTTTACTGATGAATGAATAAATTTTACAGGCATTCCTCTTTCAGAAATAACTATTCCTACATGTCCAACTCTATGTCCTCTTCGGCTTCTTCCTTTAAAAAAAATCAAATCTCCTTTTTGAATATTTTTACTGTTTATTTCTATTCCTATTAATGATTGACCTGCACTGGTATGGGGTAAACGAATGCCAAATTTTGCAAAAACAGTCATTGTAAAACCACTGCAGTCATATCCTCTGTTTGATGTCCCACCTCTTTTATAATTTAATCCTAAATACTTTTTTCCATAAATAATCATAGAATCAGCTTTAAAAACTTTAAGTTTTAAACTTGAAAATGTAACTAATTGATTGATTGAGTCGTTAGAAGCGATAATTATGCTATCACTGTTTTTGGAAATTCGTAACTGAGAATAGGAAATTAAACACCAAGTATTCAACACTATAAATAAAAAATATGATAATATTGAAATCTTTTTTTTGCTCATTGGTATTTTACGAAAATAAGTTTTCTATTTTAAATCAAAAAACATACTTTCGCAGACTAGTAAAAATGAAGTATTTAAGTTTATCAATTATCATATTAAGTTTAGTATTTGGAGGCTGCAGAAGTAAGTTCCAAAAGGCTTTAAAAAGCACTGACTCCAAGAAGAAATTGGAAGTAGCTGAATATTTCTTTATGAAAAAAGATTTTTACAGAGCTCAAACTATTTTTGATCAACTAGAAAATGAAATTGCAAATACACCATTGGCCGAGAAAATTTTATATTATCAAGCTCAATGCGATTATGGTTTAAAAATGTATTCGTTAGCTGGTTATAGGTATAAAATTTTTTACGAAACATATCCAACAAGTGTAAATGCTGAAGAGGCTTTATATTTAAATGGATATTGTATTTTTTTAGAATCACAAGATTCAGAATTAGACCAAATAGATACTTATAAAGCGATTGAAACTTTTAAAATTTTTGTAAATGTATATCCTGAAAGTAAATATTTAAATGATTGCAATAAATATTTAGATAAATTGCGAGCAAAACTTTCACAAAAAGCTTATAACAATGCAAAATTATATTACAATATTGGTTCGTATAAGAGTGCAATTGTTTCACTTAGAAATTTAGTGAACGATTTTCCGGAAATAGCACAAAGAGAAGAAATAGATTTTTTGATTTTAAAATCAAACTATTTATTAGCTGAAAATAGCATTCCAGAAAAACAAATTCAACGTTACCAAGAAACAATAAGTGCATTCAATGATTTTACTGAATTATACACTGAAAACAGTAAATTCATGAGTAATGCAAAAGACATTAAACAAAAAGCAGTAACCGAATTAAATAAAATAAAATAAACAAATAAATATAAATGGCAAACTTAAATCACAATTACCAAAACGTACCTACTACCACTGTAACTCGCGACTTACGTAAATTAGAAGCTGAAACAGGAAACTTGTACGAAACAATTGCAATTATTGCTAAAAGAGCAAACCAAATATCAGCTCAAATGAAAGAAGAGTTACATAGCAAATTAAACGAATTTGATAATGATAACGATACTTTAGAAGAGATTTTTGAAAACCGTGAACAAATAGAAATTTCTAATTTTTACGAGAAATTACCAAAGTCGACTTTGATAGCAACTGAAGAGTTTATGAATGGTAAAATTTATTATAATAATCCAGCTAAAACTGGAGATGGAAAACAATTCTAGTTTTTTCAAACACTACTTTTTAAAACAAGAGTAAATTGAAAAACAAAAAAATTATTATCGCCATTAGTGCCAGCATAGCCGCCTATAAAGCGGCTTTTTTGGTTAGATTGCTAGTTAAAGCTGGTGCCAATGTAAAAGTAATAATTACTCCTGCAGCCAAAGAATTTGTTACGCCTTTAACTTTAAGTACGCTTAGCAAAAATCCTGTATTTAGCGATTTTGTTTTAAACAAAAACGGTGAGTGGACAAACCATGTGGATCTTGGACTTTGGGCCGATTTAATGGTTATTGCGCCAGCAAGCGCAAATACAATTGCTAAAATGGCAAATGGAATTTGTGACAACTTATTAATTGCAACATATCTTTCTGCCAAGTGTCCTATCATGTTTGGGCCAGCAATGGATTTAGACATGTTTATACATCCAACTACTGTTCAAAATTGCGCTAAACTTCAATCGTTTGGAAACATCATGATAGATGCAAATGAAGGTGAATTAGCCAGTGGATTAAATGGAAAAGGAAGAATGGCTGAACCTGAGGAAATATTTTCAGTTATAGAAAAGCATTTTAATTCTGAGCAAGATTTATTAGGTAAAATAGCTTTAGTTACTGCAGGTCCAACATACGAAATCATAGATCCCGTGCGTTTTATTGGAAATTATTCGAGTGGGAAAATGGGATTTGCTTTAGCAGAAGAATTAGCAAACAGAGGCGCATTGGTTACACTAATAGCCGGACCAGTCGAAATCATTCACCATCATAAAAATATTACAAGAATAAACGTTCATTCAGCTACGCAAATGTTTGAAGCAGTCAATGAAAATTTTAGTACTACAAATATTGCAATTATGTGTGCTGCCGTTGCCGACTATTCGCCAATTACAGTTGCTGATGAGAAAATAAAAAAACAAAATGAAGAGGGTTTAACCATTGAATTGAAAAAAACCAAAGACATTTTAAAACATATTGGTTCCATAAAAACTAACAAACAAATAGTGGTTGGATTTGCACTCGAAACCAATCATGAAGAAGAAAATGCTTTGATAAAATTAAAAGAAAAAAAAGCTGATTTTATTGTGTTAAATTCTTTACAAACACCAGGTGCTGGCTTTAAACACAACACCAATCAAATAACTATTTTAAAAAATAGTGGCGAGAAAATAGCCTTTAATTTAAAATCGAAAAACGATGTTGCTATAGACATTGTGAATGAAATAGTGAAAATAACAAATACCATTGATGCGTAAAATATTTTTTGTTTTAGGACTACTTACCAGTATTTTGGTTAACGCTCAGCCTGATTTTAACATACAAGTTAGGGTAACTGACAATCAAATTGAAATAACTGATAGATCTATTTTTAGAAGATTAGAAAATGACATCAAAACATTTATTTCTATTCAGAAATGGAGTCTTGATAAGGTTTTGCCTGCTGAACTTTTTGATTTAACTATTGAAATCATTCCTTCAGCTTATAACCAAACTACAGGTGAAATTACTGCGGTAGCAATGATTCAATGTAGAAGACCAGTTTTTGGAACAAATTATAATACTATATTACTCAACTTTAGGGACGAAAATTTTAATTTTACTTACCTCGATCAACAACGATTTGATTATATTGACGGACAGTATGGAACAGAAATTACTGGCCTTTTAGCTTTTTACTGTAACTATTGTTTGGGTTTGGATTACGATAGCTTTGGACAAGAAAGTGGAACTCCATATTTTAATAAAGCAGCACAAATATTATCGTTGGCTCAGGCAAAAAGTGGTGGTGCAGGATGGACAGCTTTTGGCAGAAATTTAAGAACAAGGTATAACTTAATCGACAATATTTTAAACGAACGATTTAAAACTATCAGACAGGCTTATTATTTATACCACAGAAAAGGGATGGATGTTTTTCAGAAGAAACCTTTAGAGGCACGTAAGCAAATTTTTAAAGCAATAGAAGAAGTGAAGAAAGTATATGCTATAGCTCCTAACACCGTTATGCTGTTAATGTTTTTTGATTCAAAACGTGATGAAATTATCAATATTTATAAAGGTGCTACTGCAATAGAAAAACCCAAAATAGTGGAAATTTTATCTGAAATAGATATAACCAATGCTACCAAATACGAGGCTATTTTACAAGAAAAATAGCATTTTGATTTGTTGATTCCAAAAAGAATTTCTTGCTTTTTGTTTAACTGATTTTTGTAAATAATTATTTACTTCTTATGGCATCTACTGGATTTAATTTAGAAGCACTTAATGCCGGTAAAAATCCTGAAATTACACCAATACAAATACTGGTAAATACACCTATAAATATATTTTTTAAGCTTAAGTAAAAAACAAAATCAAATATACTTCCAAGAACTAATACAATACTCCAAACTAAAATTAAACCTATTACGCAGCCTAACAAACATAGAATAATTGCTTCAATAAGAAATTCAATTAATATAAAATAATTTTTAGCTCCTAAACTCTTTTGAATTCCAATTTCATTGGTTCTTTCTTTCACACTTACAAACATAATATTTGCTATTCCAAAACCACCAACCAGCATGGCAAATAATCCAATGATCCAGCCGGCAATATTTACAATTGAAAAAGTTTGATCGAGTTGCTGGGTAATTAAAGTGGTTTTATTTAACGCAAAATTTTCCTCCTGTCCGGGTTTTAATTTTCGTTTGTTTCTCATAATTCCATTTAACTCCTGCTCCAAAGCTGCTACTCCCCCATTGTTAGCTTTTACATGAATTCTGCTATTGGCATCATCGCTATTAATTCTAACAAATTTAGCTGCTGAATTTACCGGGATGATGGTTAAATTATCTTGACTATTTCCTATTAAACTTTCACCTTCTTTAGCAAAAACGCCAATTACATTGAATTTTATTCCAGAAACTTTAATACTTTTATTGATTGGACTCACACTTGGAAATAATGTTTGCGATAAATTATAGCCAATGATACATACCAAAGTTCCATTTACAGATTCATTTTCGGTAAAATACCTACCTTCTATTAAATTAAAATTTCTTACTTGGTCATAATCGTGAGTTACTCCTTGAATATCTATTCCACTTGCACTGTTGGAGCCACTTTTCAATGTTTTGCCACTGATAGAAATAGTTAACATTTGACCTTGCGATAAAGCAGATTTTTGTTCAATATTTTTCATTTCATCAATAGATGCATTTGGCCTATTCATGTACTTCCACCACTTATATCCTGGTCCAAAAGTCCATGGCCATTTTTCAACAAAAACCACATTGTTTCCCAAGCTTTCTACACTTTGGTGTAAGCTTGTTTCAAAACTTTCAACAACAGCTAAAACCGCAATAATGCAAAATATTCCAATGGTAATTCCCAAGGTTGAAAGTAAAGTACGCACTTTATTCAAATACATGGTATAAAATGCCGATCGTGCACTTTCTTTGATTTGGATAAATATTATTTGAAAACTTTTCATTTTAAATTGATTTCAAAAATGAACTATATAAACGCAATTACAAAGTTATTTTGATAAAAGGTTTGGCAAAAGTTCGAAATGCGAAATGACAATCACGCAAGGCATGAGCGAAGTAAAGTTAGTGAGAAATGGAAGTTGAGAGATGGGAGTTGAGAGTTGAGAGAAGTTGTCATCCTGAGCTTGTCGAAGGAAGCAACGGGCAATGGGCAATGGGCAAAATGAATTTTTATAGAAACAAAAAGCTAATCAACAATTAAACAATTAAACAATCAACCAATCACCAAATCAATAAATCAACAATCACCTACTCCACTTTCAAAACTAAAACTCTACCCTCCTATTGGCGGCTTTGCCTTCTTCAGTTTCATTGGTGGTTATTGGCACACTTTCACCATAACCTTGCCATGTTAAACGATTTGGATTGATGCCTTTTTGAGTTAAATACTTCACGCAAGCCTTTGCTCTATTTATAGATAATATAATGTTATAAGCCTCCGAATTTTGGTTGTCAGTATGTCCCATAATTTTAACACACATTTTTGGATATTCGTGCAATATTTGCAGTAAATTATTCAATTCTACATAAGATTGCGGTAGTAATATATATTTATCTAAATCGAAATTGATATTGCGTAAAGCATATGTTTTTCCAACTTCAAACTTGTGTTTATATTTATACATGGTATCTTTACAATCGCAAGAATTATCGTTCCGCACTTCGGCTAAACACAAATCATCGTAATACAAACGAACATGAAAATAATAGGGATCTAAGTATAATTTATTGACTGAATCTAATTCGTTATTGGTTTTTATTTGAACATCAGAAAACGCAGCTTGCATTTCTTTTCTTTTATTATCAATAAATGAAATCATTAATTGTTTCTGCTTTTTTATGTCTTTTTTGCTGGTTGCCTGCTCAGGCAATTCAATTTTTAGTTTGCTAAAACTATCTCTAATTTCATTGTATTTTTCTTCTCTTTCCTTAATCAATCTTTCTTTTATACTGATCAAACTATCGTATAAACTGTATGTAAAATCATCATGAAATCTTCCTAAATAAAAGTAATCTCCACTTGTATTTGCTGTAAATGTTAAGGAATGATATTGCCAAAATGGACGTGGTCTTTCAGGGTTTGAATCAATTTCAAATATGGCCAAAGGAACAGCTTTAATTCTAATTCTAACAGGAGTTACTTGTTCGTAATAAGGCAAAACAGCACATTCAAAATGACCTAATTTTTCAATTCTATTCCAGTTTTCATCCTTTACATAAGTTTTAACTTTTAAATGGTATGTTTTACCCGCAATAATTGGTTTTTTAAGTTTTACACATAAAAACTCGCTTGGCAAAGGCATAATGGTGCAAAGTCCATGAATATAATTTGATATTTCATTGCCGTTGGTATCCACCAACATGTGTTCGTAATGGTAAAAATCGCCTTTGGGTTGTTTCCAAAAACTGGGCCTTCCATCTTTCATCCTCTCCTCAAATCCAGGATTTGGAATTAAGTTCTGCGCATTGATTGTATAGCAAAACAATAAATATATATATGTAAAAATAGATTTCAGAATTCAGTTATTATTTACAGCAATTATACTTTGATAAATTTATTTTTTTTAACACATTTCCTTTCAAAATATTTATAAAAAAATGCTTTTAATTTTCAGTATAATTTTATTAGCATTGAACCATGAGTTACGAAACAATTTTATTTGATGTAAATAATGGTGTGGCAACGCTAACACTCAATAGACCAGACGTATTTAACGCATTTAACGAACAACAAAGTTATGATGTAATTGATGCTTTAAAAAAATGTGCGAAGGATAAAACAATACGCGTATTGGTTTTAACCGGAGCTGGCAAAGCTTTTTGTAGTGGTCAGGATTTAAAATCGATTGCGGGAGCAGAAAACAGAAGTTTGCGTGAGAGCATTGATAAGCGTTATAACCCTATGATAAAAGCCATACGTAATTTACCAATTCCTGTTATTTGCAGGTTAAATGGTGTAGCAGCAGGAGCAGGTTGTTCATTGGCTTTAGCCAGCGATATGATTGTAGCGAGTGAAAATGCAACTTTAATTGAAGTATTTATCAATGTTGGTTTGGTGTTAGATTCAGGTTCTTCTTATTTTTTACCACGATTGGTGGGTTCGGCTAGGGCTTTTGAATTAAGTACCATGGGTAGTAAAGTAACTGCACAACAAGCTTTTGATTGGGGAATGGTAAATAGAGTTTGTAAAGCTGAAGACTTAGATGAAGAAGTAAAAAAATTAACAGATTATTATGCCAATGCGCCAACAAAAGCCATTGGTTTAATGAAAAAAATGTTGAACAAATCGTTCAATAGCGACTTAGATACTATGCTGGAATATGAGGCTTATTGCCAAGAAATAGCTGGACGCAGTAAAGACAATAAAGAAGGTGTAAATGCATTTATAGAAAAAAGAAAACCTGTTTTTACAGGCGAGTAAATTTTGAAAAGATAAGCGGTTAAAATCAAAAACAATCCAATCTTTCTCCTGATTAATCGGGATTTCAATTTTTCAATCTTTAAATAATAATAAAAAATGAAATTAGCTGCAATAGATATTGGCTCAAACGCTGTAAGGTTACTGATAGTTAGGGTAAATGAAAATCCCAACGACAAAGAATTATTTAAAAAATTAGAATTTGTTCGTGTGCCCATTCGCTTGGGCGATGACTCTTTTAAATACCAAAGAATCAGTAAAGAAAAGAGTAAGATCTTTAAAAAATCAATGCAATCATTTAAATTAATGATGGATGCTTTTGAAGTAGATCATTACATGGCATGTGCCACAAGTGCCATGCGTGAAGCTGATAATGGAAAAAAAATTGCTGAAAAAATTTATGATAAATGTGGATTAAAAATTAATATCATTACAGGAGTAAGAGAAAGTGAAATAATACTTCGTTCCATCAAAGATTATTTTAAACCAAATACCAATTATTTAACCATAGATGTTGGTGGTGGAAGTACGGAATTAGCAGTAGTTAGAGACGGTAAAATGTTAAACTCTGCAAGTTTTAATATTGGAACTGTAAGAATGGTAGATGGCGCAGTAAATGAAAAAACATGGCAAACTATAGAGCATTGGGTAAAACATAAAACAGAAAATATTCCAGACTTGGAAGCTGTGGTAACTAGCGGAACAATTAATAAAATTTCGTTTATGCTAAATCCTGAAAATGCAGAAAATTTTACCCGTGAACAATTGAAAGCTTTTCACCGAAAAGTAAGTAAAATGAGCATCATGGAACGCATGGATAATTTAAAGTTAAATCCTGATAGAGCAGACATTATTGACGTTTCGGCTGATATCTATTTAAGGATTTTAAATTGGGGGAAAATAGAAATTGTACATGCTCCAAATGCAGGATTAAAAGATGGAATTTTAAATGAATTATATGATAAATTCTACTAAAAATAAATGAATAAAAATTTAGAAAATTTACAGAATTGTATTGGTAAAAGTACCAATGAAGAAGGCCTTGGAGCGGTAAGCCGTTGGATAGATGGAATATTGATTTTTGCAGAAGAAGGCCATTTAAAAATTACATTTAAAGTATTAGATACTTGGTTAAATCCGGCTAAAACTTTACATGGTGGAATGGCAGCTACTTTAATAGATGATGTAATGGGAATGACTGTATATAGTTTGGGAAATGAAGTTTTTTACTCCACTGTAAACCTCACATTAGACTTTTTATCGTTTGCTTTGGCAGGCGATGAAATAACTGTTGAGGCCAAATTAGTACGTAAGGGAATTAGTGTAATAAACATAGAAGGATTTATTTATAAAAGAAAAAAGTTATTGGTAAAAGCTTCCTCTAATTTAGTAAATAGTGGGATGAAAGTTTTTTAGAGTTCGGATTGCGAAGTAAAAATCATACAAGGCGAGAGTAAAATAAATTCCACACACATAAAATCAATATCAGAAAAAAAATAGCCTTATGCAATTCGCTCGCAATAAACTATCAACCATCAACTAAACACTATATGTGCATAACTTGTGTTTTGTAACATCACTTGCTCGGCTATTTTTGAACCTTTACGAAAAGTATGAAATTTATAGTAAATAGTAGCACGCTTTTAAAGCACTTATCAATGATTGATGGAGTAATTGTAGCAAAACCAATTATTCCAATATTGAATAATTTTTTATTCGATATAAAAGATGGTAACCTCACCATTTCATCAACTGATTTAGAAACCACCATGACCACCAGCATAAAGGTAGATGCAAGTGAAGAAATTTCGGTAGCGGTTCCCTCAAAAACTACTATCGAATTATTGAAGCAATTGCCCGATCAACCTTTGGCTTTTTCTATTAATTTAGAAAAAGGTTCAATGGAAATAAAATACGGAACTGGAAAGTTTAAATTAACTGTTCAAAACGGTGATGAATTTCCAAAAAATCCTGAAGTAGATAGCGACCAATCATTTACTATTCCAAGTAGAGTATTGCAAAAAGCAATTACCAAAACAGTTTTTGCAAGTAGCAATGATGAATTGCGTTTGAACTTAACAGGCGTTTATGTTCAGTTATTTGAAAAAAGTATCACATTTGTAGCAACTGATGCAAATCGTTTGGTTCGTTACACTAGAACTGATGTAAAGCCAGGTGTGGAAGAAAGTTTTATTATGCCTAAAAAAGCATTGAATTTATTAAAAAATTCGTTGCCATCTGATTTAAGCGAAGTAAAAGTGAATTTCAATAAATCAAATGCATTTTTCTCATTCAGTGATTTCAGTTTAATTTGTCGTTTAATCGATGAAAAATATCCTGATTATAAAGCAGTAATTCCTGTTGAAAATTCTAATAAACTAACTATTGATAAAGGAGAATTCCAATCAGCTGTTAAGCGTATATCGATTACTTCGAATAAAACTACTTATCAAATTCGTTTAAAATTTGTAGGAAGTGAATTAACAATTAGTTCCGAAGACATTGATTACGAAAATGAAGGTGTAGAAAAATTAGCTGCAAACTTTGAAGGCGAAGACCTAGAAATAGGTTTCAATTCAAAATATTTGGGCGAAGTATTAGGAGCCATTGATTCATCGAATATGACATTAGAAATGAGCCAACCAAACAGAGCAGGAGTAATTATTCCGTCTGAAACTGAAGATGGCGAAGACATTTTGATGTTGGTAATGCCAATGATGTTGAACAATTACTAATTATAAAAATTATAATTTATTTAAAAGAGCTTCCTTATAATCATTTGGAAGCTTTTTTTATTTTCAAAATTTACAAATTTTAAAAAAAATGAAAAAATATTTCTCTTTGATATATTGTCTTGTTATGAGTTTAAATGCATTTACTCAAACAAAACCTGCTTTAACTAAAATAGTAGCAGGACCCATGTTAGGCTATGCTGAACATAAAGAATGTATGGTTTGGATTCAAACAAGTTGTTCTAAATCGGTTACTTTAAAATATTTAGAATTAAATGGTTCATCGGAAGGCGAAATGACCATTACCAACAAGAATGAAAACTTATGTTTACCTTGGATTTCTAAATTTGTAATTTCCGATTTGAAACCAAATACAACTTATACTTATGAAATTTTATTGGACAAAAAGTTAATGAATTTTCCGTACGATTTGCGTTTCAAAACCAAAAAAGTTTGGGCTGAATGGAGCAAAGAAGATGCTTTTGATGTGAGTTTTATATTGGGTTCGTGCAATTATGTAAACGATAGTTTGTATGATAGACCGGGAAAACCTTATGGTCAGATAAGTGATATTTTCAGTAAAATGGCGGAGCAAAAAACTGATTTTATGCTTTGGCTTGGTGATAATACTTATACCCGAGAAGCTGATTACACCAGTGCTAGCGGAATTAGGTATCGTTATTTACACACCAGAAGCGATGCAAGTATACAGCAATTATTAAGTCGCCAAAATAATTATGCTATTTGGGATGACCATGATTTTGGAGAAAATGATGCCAATAAAACCTTTGATTTAAAAGATGTGAGTAAGGAATGTTTTGTGAATTATTGGGGAAATAAAACTTATGGCGAGAATGGCAAAGGAATTTATTATAGTTTTAAGCAAAGCGATGTGGAGTTTTTTATGTTGGATGACAGAACTTTTAGAGATGAAAGTGAATTAGAAGAAGAGAAATTTCCGCATAAAACTCAATTAGGTGATGTTCAATTAAATTGGTTGAAAAATAAACTAAAACACAGCAGCAGTACTTTTAAATTTATAGCCGTTGGAGGACAATTTTTAAATACAGAAACCAATAAAGAGTCCTTTAATTTATATAAACGTGAACGTGCAGAAATCATCAAATTTATTGCAGAGCAAAAAATAAGTGGCGTTGTATTTTTAACAGGAGATAGACATCATACAGAATTATTAAAATATGAAACAAACAGCCAACCTGATTATATTACTACTTATCCGTTATTTGACTTAACAAGTTCAGCATTAACTGCTGGCCCTAGTAATATTTTAAAGACCAAAGAAGCTGAAAATCCTTTTAGAATTGCCAATACATTAACTGTTGAAAATAATTTTTGTGGAATAAAAGTAACCGGTACACGTGGCAATAGACAAATGCAAATTACTTGCTATGATAAAGGTGGAATCGTAAAATGGAATCATGTGATCAATGAAAGTTTATTGAAGGTAAAATAAAAAATGCAAACATATTCTAAAAGCCAATTGGCATTACGTAACGGACAAGATAAAGACGAAATTTGGGTAGCTTATAAAGGTAAAATTTACGATGTAACCAAAAGCCGACTATGGCGAAAAGGAATGCATTATGAGCATTGGGCTGGCCAAGATTTAACTGCGGAACTAGCTGATGCTCCCCATCTAGACAATGTATTTGATAAGTTTGAATGCATTGGAATATTGACTTAGTTAAAACTTTATTTTTTACAATTATTCATAAAAAAACCTGCCTAATAAATTAAGCAGGTTTTATTATTTAAAGCTAAAACTAAATTAGATTATTTACTTTCTAATGATTCTTTTAAAGCCATCAATCCTTCAACGTCAGCAAATGTTGATTTCTCGTTGCTATCATTATTTTTCTTTGCAGCTTTAGTAACTTTATCTTTTTCGTCAGTCTTCGTTTTTCTTTCGTCAACTTGTTTTACTTCTACTTCGTTTTTCCAAACAGCAGTATGTGATAAAACGATACGTTTATTTTCTTTGTTAAACTCAGTTACACGGAATTGTAAAACCTCATCTTCTTTAGCAGTTTTCTTATCTTCTTTGTAAAGTTGTTTAGTTGGAGCATAACCTTCTACACCATATGGTAAAGCAATGATTGCACTTTTTTCCTCAACTTTTAAAATAGTACCTTCATGAACTGAACCTAAAGCAAATAATGTTTCAAAAGCATCCCAAGGATTTTCATCTAATTGTTTGTGTCCTAAACTTAAACGATGATTTTCGTTATCAACTTCTAAAACTAAAACGTCTAATTCTTGGTCTTTTTTAACAAACTCGTTTGGATGTTTTATTTTCTTAGTCCAGCTTAAATCACTAACGTGAACTAAACCATCAACACCTTCTTCCAGTTCAACAAATAAACCATAGTTAGTCATGTTTTTAACAATACCTTTATGTTTGCTACCAACTGGATATTTTGCAGCGATATCAACCCAAGGATCTGTTTTTAATTGTTTAATACCTAAGCTCATTTTACGCTCTTCTTTTTCAAGCGTTAAAATAACAGCTTCCATTTCGTCCCCAATCTTCATAAAATCAGAAGGGTTACGTAAATGTTGGCTCCAGCTCATTTCACTAACGTGAATTAAACCTTCAACACCAGGAGCTATTTCTAAGAAAGCACCATAATCAGCTATGTTTACAATTTTACCTGTAACTTTACCACCAACTACTAGTTCAGTGTTTAAGCTTTCCCAAGGATGTGGTTGTAATTGTTTTAATCCTAAAGAAATACGTTTTTTCTCATCATCAAAATCAACAACTACTACATTAATTTTTTGATCTAACTGTAATACATCTTCAGGATGATTTACGCGGCCCCAAGAAATATCAGTTATATGTAATAAACCATCAACACCACCTAAATCAATAAATACACCAAATGAAGTCATGTTCTTAACAGTACCTTCTAAAACTTGGCCTTTTTCTAATCTAGATAAAATATCAGATTTTTGTGCTTCAATATCTTCTTCGATTAATACTTTATGTGAAATAACTACGTTTTTGAAAACATTGTTAATTTTTACCACTTTAAATGGCATTGTTTGACCCACATAAACATCGTAATCTTTAATTGGTTTTGTATCAATTTGTGAACCAGGTAAGAAAGTATCCATACCTAATACATCTACAACTAAACCGCCTTTAGTGCGTGATTTTACGTAACCATTAACAATTTCGTCATTTTCATGAGCACGCATAATGTTATCCCAAGCGCGTTCACTTACTGCTTTTTTACGACTCAAAATTAATTGTCCTAAAGCATCTTCTTTTGTTTCTAACAAAACTTCAACTTCATCGCCAATTTTCAAATCTGGCAAATCTCTGAATTCTGTTCTTGCTACTAAACCATCAGATTTAAATCCAATGTTTAATACCACTTCTTTTTCTGTAAAACCTACTACGTAACCTTTTACAATTTCTTTTTCTGTAATAGCTGATAATGTTTTTTCGTAAGCAGCAGCCATTACTTCACGTTCATTTTGGTTGTAATCACCAAAACCAGCATTGTCCATTTCCCAGTCAAATCTGGCAAGTTTTTAGTTTTTTTTGTTGTTTCTGTCAATTTATTTGATCTCCTTTCGCTTAAAAAAGCCCGCAATTATAATTGTAATTAATTGAACTGCAAAATGTTTTTTGAATAATTATAACAATTTATTATTCACCACTTTGTTTTCAATCAATAAAGCCAAATAAATGCACTTTTAATCAATAAATAATGTTGCTTAGAGGATTGTTTTTACTAATAATTAGTTAATTACAGCAATTAATAAACTAATTTATATCTGCTTATTAATTTTTCAGTATTTTACTTTAATCAAATAAATATAAAGATTTGTATAAAAGGAGTTAATGTTTTATTGCAAAAACCAATTTGAAGCCTTTAAAATTATAAAAATTACTTTATTCAAATTTTAAATGTTTAACTGATTCTCCAGAATCTCTTAATTCTATTAAGGCATCAATTCCAATTTCAATATGTTTTTTTACGTATTTTAAAGTAACAGCGGTATCACTTTTTGAAGTTTTGACTCCATCTGGTGTCATTGGATTGTCGCTCACCAAAAGCAAGGCACCTTTTGGAATACTATTTACAAAACCTACTACAAATATGGTAGCTGTTTCCATATCAATGGCCATTGCTCTTGTTTTTTTTAAATAGTTTTTAAATTCTTCATCGTGCTCCCAAACTCTTCTATTGGTGGTATAAACAGTACCTGTCCAATAATCTACTTCATGTTTCACAATTGTAGTTGAAACCGCTTTTTGCATTCTAAATGAAGGTAAAGCAGGAATTTCAGGCATTATATAATCATTACTAGTTCCATCGCCTCTAATAGCTGCAATGGGTAAAATTAAATCACCCAATTTTGTTATTTTTTTTAAACCACCACATTTACCTAAAAACAATACAGCTTTTGGATGTATTGCTGAAAGCAAATCCATAATAGTTGCTGCCATTGCACTTCCCATTCCAAAATTAATAATGGTAATGTTATTGGAAGTAGCCGATTGCATTGGTTTATCTGTACCGTCTATATTTACATTGAATTTTTTTGCAAAAATTTCCACGTAATTGAAAAAATTAGTAAGTAGTATGTATTCTCCAAATTGATCAAGTTCAACTCCAGTATATCTAGGTAACCAATCGTTTACAATCTCTTGTTTCGTTTTCATTTTTAGTTGTTTTTATTTGCAATAATTAGCATTAATTATGCAATGGCAATATTATTAAAAAATAATCATACCCAACCTAATTAAAAAAAGTGTCGTATTAGGGTATAAAATGACAATTTAAATAATAGCCTAACGAGAAAAATTTTATAAAATTTAAATGGATTCAGAGCTACAACAGCTTATTAGTTTGTGTATTAAACAAGATCGCAAGGCCGAAAGTGCTTTGTATAAATATTGTTTTACTAAACTAATGCCCATTTGTAATAAATATTATAAAAGTAAAGATGATTCTGTAGAGCAATTAAATAAAACGTATTTAAAAATTCTTAATAATTTAAGCAAATTTGATGAAACCAAATCATTTGATGCTTGGATTAAAACAATAGCAGTCAACACTATTATTGATGAATTTAGGGTAAATAATAAACGAAATGCATTATTCATAGACAAAGATTATGAAGAAGCAGCATTGAATTATCACTCGTTTAATTTAAACGAGGCTGAAGCAAAATTAACAGCAGACGATATTCAAGTTCAAATTCAAAAATTACCAGATTCAAGTAAAATGGTTTTCAATTTGTTTACTGTAGATGGTTACAGTCACAAGGAAATTGGAGAAATGTTAGGCATAAACGAAGGAACAAGTAAATGGCACTTAAACAATGCCAGAAAAATTTTAAAGAAAAAACTGATTGATATGTTTCCTCAATTAAAAGAGAGAGAAAAACAAGCATGACCGATAAAGAATTAGATAATTTAGTTAAACAAAAATTAGCTCAACAAGCATTTGAGTTTGATGATGCTTATTGGCAAAAAGCTTCCGCTTTAATTGATGCCGATAGGGCAAATTCCAATAAATTGGCTTGGGTAAAATATGCTTTTTACATAGGTGCAATTGGAATTTTTACTTTAATGAGCTGGTTTCTATTGTCAAATACAAAAACCAATGTTTACACTCAAAAAACAGAAAATGTGATTGAAAATAAAATTATTGTTCAACCCAATCTTATTGAAGAGAAAACAACAAACGCCTATTCAAATGTGATTTCATCACCAAGTTTATTGGAAGGTAAAATTGAAAACAATAATTTAAAACCTACAATTACACAAAAAAGCAATTCTAATAATTTTGAAAATGAAATAATTGCTGAAAATAATTTTATTCCTGAAAATGAAAAAATAGATTTAGCAGCAACTATTTTGTTAAATACAAAAAATGAAGAAATTGATTTGATTTCAAATAAATCATTGCAATTATTAGGATATGAATTAACAAATCCTGTTTTTGATTTTAAAAATATAAACTTTATAAAATCCACAGAAAATTACCATAAAAACAGTAAAATTTCAACCTATTTAAATGCAAGTTTTGAAGCAGGAACCAATACCTTTAACAAAGCCTTTGCAAGTAATTCATTTGGTTATTATGTGGGAGGAAGAATCTATTTTGATATTGGAAAAGTTTCATTTAATTCAAACTTACATGTTGAAAACATCAATCAAGATTTAGGAGCAAGAACCTATACCAACAAAAACTACGATTTTAATTCAATTACAGCAATTACAAGCATAAAAAACAAATCGATAGATTATGCAATCATTGGATTAAATGCCATGTACCCTGTTTATAAAAACAATAGTTTAGGCATTGGAATTCAGTATGCTCAAATAATTCAAACCAATGATTTGATGAGCATTTATAATGTTGAGAACAATTCTAAAACGAATCAAAATACTAATAATTATAGCAGTGTTTTAAATAAAAATGATTGGCAATTCACCTTTAATTATCAAAACAGATTTACCAAACATTTGGCGGTAAATGCTTCTTATGTTTTTGGATTAAATGACATCACTAATAACCAAGTTTTATTAAACAATAAAATAGATAATAACAGCGGTTTTAAATTGGGTTTACAATATATTATTAAATAAAAATATGCGTTTAACAATAAAAATTCTTATAGTTAGTTTGGTATTTATGGTTTCTTGTAATACCAAAGAAGAACCTAAAACCTATATTGGGAATGCGGTTTTTTATGCCACTGGTAATATTAACAACAATGCTTTTGTAATGGAAGCTGGAAACAATAATTTTATGATGGAAACCAATGACGAATATGACACTTTAAACATTAAACAATACACTGGTTCATTGGTTAAAAACTGTAATTCATGTAATGAAAAATTAAGTATTACGTTCAGAAATTATGAAATAGGTAATTCCGCAAATTGGCAAGTTGATTCTGTTTTTAAAGTAAATACTTGGTATAGTTTTTACAAAGATATATTACCTCCTTCTGGTTATAAAGTTATTTTCAAAAACGAATCAGTGGGTATTGGAAACGTAGATTACAAATGGGATTTTGGTGGTGGTTTTGGAAACTTATTTGCCAATCCTGAATTTGTATTTAATAGTGAGGGAATGAAAAATATTAAACTTTCGGCTATTTTTAAAGATGCAAATTGCACTTCAAAAATCGAAAATCCTATCTATATCAATCCAAATAATTTGAATGTATACATTGATTTTAAATACACCAATATTGGAAACAATGTATTTAGGTGTGAAGTGCTAAATGCTGATTCAAATACACACCGTTTTGTATGGCAATATTTAAATCAAACCAATTCAAATCCTAAAGGGAAAATTTTTGAATTACCCGCCTTTTCAAACGAAGGTGTTTACAAAGTAGATTTACTAGCCATAAATAAAGCTACCAACGATACTTTTATAGTGAGTAAAAACTTAGCAACTGCTGCTAATACTGATTGCAGCGCAAACTTCTCCTACAGCATTGTTCCGGTTAGAGATACATTACAGTTTAATAAAATAATTGTTGATTATACCAGTCCTAATGGAACAAAATATTCTTCCAAGAATATTGAACAATTTACAGGATTTTATGTAAATGAAGTGAGTAGTTATAAAGACATGGTTCCTGGTAAAAAAACCATCAAAGTAAAAGTATTTTTTACTTGTAAAGTGAGTGATGGAGTTAATATCATAGAACTAAAAGATATAAACGCAGTTTTTGCATTTTCGTACTAATTACATTTATTTTTTCAAACAAAAACTACTAGGTTTTTAGTTTCTTTTTTTTTGCACTTGGAAATAAAATATTGTTTAATATTAATCGGTAACCAGGTGAATTAGGATGTAGGTTCAAATCAGTTGGTGGCTCCCCTACTATGTGTTGGTAATCTTCTGGATCATGTCCACCATAAAAAGTCCAAGTTCCTTTTCCTAAATTTCCATGAATGTATCTTGCTTCTTTTAACTGTTTGTTTTCGCCTAAAATGAGCACTTCACTTTTAATAAATTGTTTTCTAAAAGCTGTAGTTTGGCCCATAAAGCCTTTAATGGTTGAAGTATGATTTTGGCAAAGCATGGTAGGAACTAAATCCCATTTAGCAGAAAAATCAAACAAGGTAAATACATCATTATTTTCATTAATTGGGCGAGTTTCAGGACTTGCATCAATATAAGAATATTCATATTCAAAAGGATTCATGATTAAATTATAATCTTTGAAAGCAATCGTTTGACTAAAATCTAATTTACTATTTGCATTTTGATCGGCCGGGTCACCGTCAAACATTTGTTCACAAATATCAACACCATCTGCACTTAAAGCAATGTCGTAGGTATCGGTAGCACTGCACATGGCAAATAAAAATCCACCACCTAAAGTAAAGTCTCTTATCTTTTTTGCAATTGCTAATTTAAGTTCAGAAACTTTTTTAAAACCATGTTTTGCTGCCATTGCTTCATTTTCTCTAACCTCAGCCTGATACCAAGCAGCATTGGCAAACTGCGCATAAAACTTACCATATTGGCCTGTAAAATCTTCGTGATGTAAATGAAGCCAATCGTATTTTAACAATTTTTCTCCTAATACTTCATCGTCAAAAACTACTTCATAAGGAATTTCTGCATAAGTTAAAACCATGGTAACGGCATCGTCCCAAGGTTGTTTGGTTTTAGGTGAATACACGGCTATTTTAGGAGCTTTATATAATTTAACTAACTCCATATTCACATCAGGTTTGGCTATTTGTAATAATATTTCACTCACCTGAGCTTCGCTAATTACTTCATAACTTACACCCCTAATTTTTAATTCGCGTTCGTAACTTTGCTCATAGCCAAACATAAAACTTCCTGCTTTATAGTTCAAAAGCCAATCTACTTCTATGTCTTTTTGTAAAATCCAAAAAGCTACTCCATAAGCTTTTAAATGATTTTTCTGGTTTTCGTCCATTGGAACTAAAATCCTTGAAGCAAAACTTGAGCATGATAAAAAAAGGAAAAATATTAGAATAATTTTACGCATTGTTATTGTTCTGTTTTAATTCAAATATACTTTTACTCATTAATTGATACAAGGTTTTTAATTGATTATTTTCAATTAAATCCAAATGTTTTTGCATGGTTTTCAAATCGTTTCTAAATGCTGGACCGGTTTGAGTATTTTGAGGTTCAAAATTAAAGGAATTATTTAAAGCATTACTTAATAAATGTTTTAAAATTTGATAATCCAATCCTTTAATATCTAATTCATTTTTTGCCAAGGCAATTAAATGATTGCTGAAATTATTGGTAATGGTGGCTGCTAAATGAAAATATTGGCGTTGTTCACTATTTATATTCAAAACTTTATTTGAAAGTCTGTCAGCAAATGCTTCAATAATTCTATAATTTTCATCGGAATTTGCTTCTATACAAATGGGCGTATTTTTAAAATTAGTAAAAGTGTTTTTATTTATTGATTGAATGGGCCAAAAAACTGCTTTATTCTCTTGATTTCCTATTTCATTTATGTTTTTCAAACCAGAAAAATGTACCACCAAACCACCATTTACAAGCAAACTATTTGAAACATTTTCTATCGCATCGTCATTTACACAAAGCAAATACAAGTCTGCGTTAGTAGGAATATCTATGGTATTTTCACAATAATTGATGCTATGTCGTTTTGCAATTTCAAACGATTTTTCATGATTTCTACTGTAAATACCAACTATATCAATATCGGTGTTTTGGCAAGCTTTAATAATAGCTTGAGCCATATTTCCACTTCCTATAATTACAACTGTTATCATGATTGATTTTTTTTCAAAGCAATATAAAAATAATAACAGTTACTAATTTCAAATAAAAAAAATTAAACAATAATTACTAAATAAAGCAATGAACTAATTTTCTGTGTCCATATTTTTAGTAAACTAGTTTACAAGATAAAAAGAAAGTATACCATACTTAAAATTTCTGCTTTTAATCAAACCTAAATACATTTTAGATAGATTGTATTATTATTGCTAAAATTTAAAGCATATTTATGGAAAATTTTACTACCCTTGGTCAATTTGTTATAGAAAAACAACAAGATTTCCCTTACGCAAAAGGAGAGCTTTCTCGCATATTACGCGACATTGGAATTGCATCAAAAATTATAAGTAGAGAGGTTAATAAAGCAGGTTTAACTAATATTTTAGGTGACCACGGTAGTGTAAATGTGCAAGATGAAGATGTAAAAAAATTAGACATTATTGGTAACGAAACCTTTATTGCTACTTTTAGCAAAGGTGGTGAAGTATGTGTAATAGCTAGTGAAGAAAATGAAGGAATTATTCCTTTAAAAGGAACTTTTTCAAAAAATGGAAAATATGTAATTTGCATGGATCCATTAGATGGTTCTTCTAATATTGATGTAAATGTTTCCATTGGAACTATTTTCTCCATTTATAAAAGAATAACTGAAATAGGTACTGAACCAACAGATAAGGATGTACTACAAGCTGGTAATAAATTGGTAGCTGCTGGTTATGTTCTTTATGGCACATCTACCATGTTGGTATTTAGCACTGGAAATGGCGTAAATGCTTTTACCTTAGATCCAAGTATTGGTGAATTTTGCTTAAGTCATGCCAATATTAAATCGCCTGACAATGGTAAAATATATTCGATCAATGAAGGTAACGCAGCTGAATTTCCAAAAGGAATTAAAGATTATTTAAATTGGGTAAAAGAAGTAGATAAAGCCTCTGATAGACCTTATACCTCCCGTTATATTGGTTCTATGGTTGCAGATTTTCATCGCAATTTATTAAAAGGTGGCGTGTTCATTTATCCGCCTACTGCAAAAAGTCCAAATGGTAAATTACGTTTGTTGTTTGAAGGAATTCCCATGAGTTATATTGCGGAACAAGCTGGTGGATTAGCAACTACAAGTACCACTCGTATTTTAGATGTTGAACCTACTAAAATTCACCAACGTGTTCCAATTATTATGGGATCAAAAAACATGGTGAATAAAGTACTTGAGTTTATGGAAAAATAGTTGACAGTTATTGATTGTCAGATGATAGACGATGGACAGTAGTTGATAAAAACAACTAAGTATTAAAACTACGTACTAAAAATCTAAAAAAAATGAAGAATAACAATAAAGTCACAGGTGAAATTGGAGAGCAATTGGCTTGTGACTTTTTGTTAAATAAAGGTTTTGAAATTCTTGAGAGAAATTTCAGACAACATAAAACTGAAGTCGATATCATTGCA
>CANGPW010000026.1 GCA_947456185.1 Bacteroidota bacterium
TGCACGATCCTTTTATTATGAAAGGAATGACAAGGGCCATTGAAAGAATAGACGAAGCCTTAGCAAAAAATCAAAAAATATTAATTTATGGCGATTACGATGTAGATGGAACTACTTCGGTTGCTACTGTTTACGATTTTTTTTCCAAGCGTTTTAAAGAAATAGAATATTATATTCCCGATAGATATACCGAAGGTTATGGCATATCGTTTATGGCCATTGATTGGGCTAGCAATAATGGTTACAGTTTAATCATTGCCTTAGATTGTGGTATAAAAGCCAACGATAAAGTAAAATATGCCAACAAAAAAGGCGTTGATTTTATTATTTGCGACCATCATTTACCAGGCGATGAATTGCCAGAGGCAGTAGCTATTTTAAATCCAAAACAAGCCGATTGCCCTTATCCTTTTAAAGAACTTTCGGGCTGTGGAATTGGGTTAAAATTAGTGCAAGGATATTGCATTAAACACGAAATTGATTTTAAAGAAGTAGAAGAATACATGGACCTTTCGGCCATTAGTGTAGCCAGCGATTTGGTGCCTATTATGGACGAAAACCGAGTAATTACTTACCAAGGTTTAAAAAAACTAAAAACAAATCCGAACCGAGGTATCAAAGCATTGTTAGAAAATTATGCGCCTAGGCCAGAATATTCGGTAAATGATATTGTATTTTTTATTGGACCAAGAATAAATGCAGCAGGTAGAATTGCAGATGCAAAAGATTCGGTAAGGCTAATGATTTCTGATAAAGACAAAGATTCGGCAGAAATTGCTGAAATGATTAACCACCATAATAACGAACGCAGAAACTTTGATAGCAGCATTACCGAAGAAGCCTTTAACATGATTTTGGCCGATAAAGATTTTCATAGCCGAAAATCTACGGTTTTATTTCATTCAGAATGGCACAAAGGTGTAATTGGGATTGTAGCTTCGCGCTTAATTGAAAAATATTATAGACCCACTATTGTTCTTACTGAAAGCAATGGAATGGCAGCTGGTTCTGCTCGTTCTGTAGAGGGTTTTGATTTATACGGTGCCATTGAAGAATGTGCTGATTTATTAGAACAATACGGTGGACATACGCATGCTGCCGGTTTAACTTTAAGGGTAGAAAATGTTCCAAAATTTCAAGAAAAATTTGAAGCAATTGTTTCCAAAAACATTGTTACACGCAGTTTAACACCCGAAATAGAATACGATACTGAAATTCCTTTTAGGGCTATAACACCAAAGTTTTTTAGTGTGCTAAAGCAATTTGCTCCTTTTGGACCAGGCAATGCAAGCCCAATTTTTATGACCAGAAATGTATGGGATGTAGGCGATGCAACCATTGTTGGAAACAACCATTTGCGCTTAAGTTTAACCCACGAAGAAGGTGGAAGAATATACAAAGCAATTGGTTTTGGACTAGGCGAACACCATGATAAAGTAGCGCAAGGAATTAGCTTTGATATTTGTTATTATATAGAAGAAAATTTCTTTAACGGACACGTAAATTTACAACTGAATATTAAAGATATTTTGTTTAAAACGTAATTTCTACTTCCATTTCTTTACCGTCTCTAACTACAATGGCTTTTACTTTTTCGCCTTTGCTGTATTTACCCAAACATTTCATGTAAGCTTGCATGTCGGTAACTTCGTCAACGCCTAATTTTATAAGGGTGTCGCCACGTTTTAAGTTTGCATTTGCAGCAGGTCTTCCCTCTGTAACTCCATCTATTCTTACCCCTTTTCCCTCGTATAAATAATCGGGCATAATGCCTAAAGTTACTTTAAAACTAGTGCTTCCTGTGCTTGAATGCGTGTCTTTGGTTTTAGTGAATTTTAAACGTGGTTCATTTTCTAAATTATAAACCAAATTATATATGTATTTGATGACTGATAATTCACCTTTATAATTAATCAAATGATCGTCATCGCTAGGTTTGTGATAATCGTAATGTGAACCAGTAAAGAAATGTAAAACAGGAATTCCAATATTATAAAATGATGTGTGATCACTAGCACCCACGCCACTTTCCGATGTTTTTGGTTTTATACCTTCAATATTAATATTAGCCAAAGCAGTGTCCCATGTTGGCGATGTTCCTACACCATCAATAGCAAAAGTTTGTTTGGCAGTATCTAACCTTCCAAGCATATCCATATTTATCATGTAGTTAATTTTGGTGGTGTCAATGGTTGGATTTTTGCAAAAATAATTAGAACCTAAAAGACCTTCTTCCTCGCCACTAAATGCAATGAACAAATAATTATATTTACTTAAATGTGCTTTTTTTATAACTTCGGCTAATTCAATTAAAGCAGCTGTTCCACTTGCATTGTCATCGGCACCATTATGAATTTGTGGTTTTTCATTCTCGGGTCTTCTGTAAGTAGAACCGCCTAATTCATTATAACCCAAATGGTCGTAATGCGCACCAATTACTACTGTTTGCGCAGCTTTATTGTTTAAATATGCAATTACATTATGGCCGGTTAAAGTTCTTGAAATGGTATCAATATTTAATTCTACAGAAGCATTGTCAAAATGAATGGAGTCAATTTTAAACTCATGCGAAATAAAATAAACAGGTATTTTATAAAAATGATTTCTGAAAAATGGTTTGAATTCAGGTTCTAAAACATCCGCATTTTGGTTAATAATAATGACAGCTTTAGCGCCTAAAGCAATGGCGGTATCTATTTTATTTTCTAGTCCAATTTTGTTGTTTGGGTTGTTTTTATCGGCTAATTTATACACCAATATTTTTCCATCTAAATGCTTTTTATTTAAATAATCGGTAGTGTTTCCAGCTCCAAGCCAAATGGTTTTTCCTTTTATTTTTCCAAAATTACTTTCACTTAAAGGATAAAAACCAGTTGGGTTTATGCCTCCTAAAACTTTTTCAAAACTTTTCCTGCTCATAGAAAAAGAAACATTGTTGTACGATAACTTACTTAAAGTAAAAGCTTGTAAAAACCCGTCATCACTGCCTTTTGGTGTTAATCCAAGCGATTGAAAATTGTCAATTAAAAACTCATACGCTAATTTTTCGCCACGGCTTCCCATTAATCGTCCTTCAAGCCTGTTGCTTGCTAAGTAACTTAAGTTTTGTTCCAATGAATTGATGGTTTCTTCATCGGTTTTTATTAATTTTTGAGCAAATAAATTGCCAAAGGCACTAAATAATAGAATGGATAATAAGTATTTCATAAATCACTTTTAATAAAACAATGGAGGCAAAACAAGCAAATGTAATACGAATGGTTTGCGATTTGCTTTTTTGAGCAGTTTTTACGCCCATTTGAGCAAATAAAAATGTACCAATAATTAAGGGTAAAGAAATGGGTAAAAGGATGTATCCAAATTGGAAATTACTTATTGAATTTTGGGGAACAACATTTAAATTCAAAATGCCAATTACAATAGCAAAACCAAGGATAACAACAGTAGAGATAGCACTTGCTTTTTTTATATCTAACTTCATCCATTCGGTAAAAACAGGTGTCATAATTACGCCACCTCCTAAGCCCGACATGGCAGTAACTATGCCGGCAAAAGCGCCTGTAATATTGTATTTATAGTTATCGGCTTTGGTGCTTTCAGCAATGATTGCTTTGGGTTTTGATAAAAACATTTTGAAAACAACAAACAAAAGCATGGTTAAAAAAAAGTATAAAAACACATCGCGGCTATACCAAGTTCCTTTGTTAATCAAGGTTTGTAAAATAACAACGCTTACTATTCCGGGTAATAATGTTTGTATTATTTCCTTAAAAAATAAATTGCCTAATTTGTACTGTTTGTAACTTGCTACAGCTGCCGAAAACATAATTACAAAAAGTGAATTTGCTAAAACTGCTTTTACCAATTCTGTATCATGAAAATATTTTGAAAGAAAATAATCTAATATAGGAACATAAATGATGCCACCGCCAACACCCAAATAACCCGACATAAAGCCACCAAAAGAGCCAAATAAAAATAGGATAATAAAATCGTTTATTGATAACATTATTTTATAGGTAAATGTTATTTGATAGTAGTTAAAATGTTTTTGTATGCTGTTTTATCAGCAAATATTTTTAATGCTTCTTGCACATCTGCATCATGGTCAAATCCAGCTTCAATTCTTCCTTTTTGAAAATAATATCTTCTAACTATTTCTTCTTCTAAAAGTTCAATAATTTCTGTTTTATTTTTTTCAATATCAGCTTTTTTATCGTGATTCATGCTTAGTTTTAAGGCTTCATATTGTGTTTTTATAGCATCAAAATATTTTTCATCTTCTGCTTTCTTTTTTACTTCCAATAAAGCAGTTTCGGTAGCAGTATTGTATTCGTAATCTTTGTTGGCTATAAATAATTTAAATTCATTGAAATCATTTTCTGATAATTTAAAAGATTTGGCATCGCTGATGCTGGCATTTTTATTTCGGTATGCAGTGGCAAAATCAAAAATTAATTGCTTTGAAATTAAACTTTCTGTAATTTTTGATAAAGCAATAGGTTCTACATTTATATCAGGATCAACACCACCACCATCAAAAACTTTACGACCAGCTTTGGTTTTAAAAGCTTGTTTTAAACTGTCTACAACACTGCCAACGCTGCCATCTTCATTTTTATGCGAATAATCTAAAGCTTGAATGCAACGGCCACTTGGCGTATAATATTTGGCTGTAGTAATTTTTATTTGCGCATTATAATTTAAAGGACGAGTAGATTGAACCAACCCTTTACCAAAAGTTTTTTTGCCAATTACTATTCCACGGTCCAAATCTTGAATAGTTCCACTTACAATTTCGGAAGCAGAAGCAGAACCTCTATTGGTTAATACTACCAAAGGAATGCTTTCATCGGTACTTGGATTTAAAGTTTTATAAGTTTTTTCCCATTCTTTTACTTTCCCTTTTGTACTTACCACTTCTTGTCCTTGTGGTACAAAAATATTTACAATATTTACTGCTTCATGTAATAATCCACCAGGATTTCCTCTAACATCTAAAATTACGTTTTTTAGAGAAGTGTTTTTCTTTAACTCTAAAAAGGCATCACGCACTTCTTTGCCTGCATCATTTGTAAATCCTGTTAGTTTTATAATTCCTGTTTCCGCGTTTATCATTCCAAAATACGGAACATTTTTTACTTTAATTTCTTCCCTCATCAACGACTTTTTCATTTCTACATCGTTGCGTTTGATGGTAATATTTACTTTGCTTCCAGCTTGTCCTTTTAGTAATTTGCTTACTTCAGTGGTCGATTTTCCTTTATTACTTTTTCCTTCTATTTCTACTATTAAATCGCCAGGAAGTAAGCCTTCTTTTTGGGCTGGATAACCTTCATAAGGATCAGTAATAACTATGTAATCGCCTTTGGTTGCTATTTGCGCGCCCACTCCACCATACTGTCCAGTCATTTGAAACCTAAAATCTTCGGCTTCAGCCTCACTGATATAATTGGTGTAAGGATCAAGCGTGTTTAACATTTCGTCAATTGCTTTTTTTGTTAATTTCCCTGCATCTATTTCATCTACGTAATAAGTGTTAATTTCCTTAAAAACAGAAACAAATAAGTCCATGTTTTTAGAAATTTCAAAGTATGTATCAGTGGCTTTAAACGACACCAAACCAATAATTGCAAAAGCAACAATTAGCTTATATTTTTTTAGTATTTGTAAAATATTTTTTAAATAAATCATGGCAGCAATATAAAAAACTAAATACAACAAATTTAACCTTAAAAAAAAATTGTTGTAATTAATAGAAAGTTTGTCTGTTTGAGATAATTTCAAATAAAATACCTCTTTATTTTTCAAACTACTTAAATATAAATTTCAGATTGATATATTTGCCTCAAAAATTATAAAACGCATTATATGTTAACACTGAACGACAAAACAATATTAATTACTGGCGCTAGCCGTGGAATAGGAAAAGGAATTGCATTATACTTAGCCCAATTAGGCGCAAACATTGCTTTTACTTATGCTAATTCAGTAGAAAAAGCCAATGCCTTTGAAGCTGAATTAAATGCTTTAGGAGTTAAAGCCAAAGGCTACCAAAGTGATGCAGCAAATTTTGCAGCAAGTGAAATATTGGTAGATGAAGTGGCTAAAGAGTTTGGAAAAATTGATGTTTTGGTAAATAATGCAGGAATTACCCGCGATACTTTGCTAATGAGAATGAGTGAAGCGCAATGGGATGATGTGTTAGATACCAATTTAAAATCGGCTTTTAACATGACCAAAGCTGCCAGCAAATACATGATGAAAGCGCGTTCAGGTTCTATTATTAATATCACTTCAGTAGTTGGAATTACTGGAAATGCTGGACAAGCAAATTATGCTGCATCTAAAGCAGGAATGATAGGTTTTACTAAATCGATAGCTAAAGAATTAGGAAGTCGCAACATTCGTTGCAATGCCATTGCACCAGGATTTATTGAAACCGAAATGACTGATGCTTTAAACGAAGATGTAAAAGGAGAATGGATAAAAACGATTCCTTTGAAACGTGGCGGATCTACTGCTGATGTAGCCAATTGTGTAGCATTTTTATCAAGCGAACTTTCAACGTATATTACCGGTCAAACCATCAATGTTTGCGGTGGTATGGTGATGTAAATTATTTTTAATAAAAAACGGTAAGTCATTCCGTAGGAATCTTCTTTTTACTCCTTGGCGCTTAGCTAAAGGTGAGTTTATAAAAAAGCTAAGAAGATGCTTACAGCATGACTGCATTTTTACAATTTATTACAAACTTCATTGCGAATGTAGTGAAACAATCTAAAGTAGTGTTAAAATACATTGCCTCGTTACTCGCTAAGACTTAAAATTAACTTAATAAACATTGTTCAATATAAGCACAGAATATTCACTTTGGTTCATTCCATTATGCCTTGCATTGGCTGCAGGAATTTCATGGTTTTTGTATACCAAAAATCCGTTGAACATTGAAAACAAAATTGTAAAATGGAGTTTAAATGGATTGCGTTTTTTAAGTGTATTTATTTTATTGTTTTTATTGCTTGGCGTTTTACTAAAATCAACAAGTAAGCAAGTTAAAAAGCCCATTATTATTGTAGCTGCCGACAACAGTGAATCAATCATTACCAACCAATTTGGCAAAGAATATAAAGCCAATTTGCAAAACAAATTGAATAAAATTGTTAGCGATTTAAGCGAAAATTATGACGTAAAAACTGTTGCCTTTGGCAAAGAATCACAACCTGATTTAAACTTAACTTTCAAACAAAAACAAAGCAATTTAGAAGCAGTAATTAATGAAATAGAAAATAATTATAGCAACCAAAATTTAGGTGCAGTAATTATGGCTACCGATGGAATTTATACCAAAGGAAATAACCCAATTGAAGTTTCAAAAAGTTTAAAAATTCCTTTTTATACCATTGCCTTAGGCGACAGTAATCAGCAGCGCGATGCATTGATAAAAAATGTAAGGTATAACCAAATAGTTTTTGCAGGAAATGAGTTTGAAGTGGAAATAGATGTAGCCGCATTTGACTTTAACAACCAAGCGAGTATTTTACAAATTAGTCAAAATGGGCAATCTGCTTTTAAACAAAATTTTACCATCACTAATAAAAGTTTCTTTCAAACTATAAAAGCCAAACTGCCTACCAATAAAGAAGGTTCGCTCCATTTTACCATTAATATTACCAAGCAAAATAATGAAATTAGTTATGTAAATAATCAATATGATTTCTTTGTAGATGTAATTAAATCTAAACAAAAAATATTGATTGTTGGTTTATGTCCACATCCTGATTTAAGTGCGTTGAAACAAGCCATTAATCAGAACCAAAACTATGAAGCAAATATTGTTTTATACAACGATGCGAACATTGATTTAATAAAAAAATATGATGTGGTGATTGCCCATCAATTACCAGGATTTAGAAATGAAGCTTTGCCTTTGGTGAAATACATGATTGAAAGTAAAACGCCTTGCTTTTTTGTAATGAGTAATAGAACTGGATTTGCGCAATTAAATCAGTTGCAAAACAGTTTGAATTATACCGCACCACAAGTTACTTCTACTAGCGCTACTGCTAGTTTTAATACCAACAATAGTTCCATGTTTTTTGACGAAACTACCGCCAAACAAATTGCAGAATTTCCACCGCTACAAGTAGCTTATGGAAAATACAGTTTAAATGCACAATCGCAGGTGGTATTAAAGCAACAAATTGGTTATGTTTTAACCGATGAACCTATGTTAAGTATCGATAACAGTAATAACTTGGCGTTTTTAATTGGTGAAGGATTTTGGAAATGGCGCTTGTTTGATTTTGATAAAAATAACCAGCAACAAATTAGCAACGATTTGATTGCAAAAGTAATTCAATCCATTGCTTTAAAAGCCGACAAAAGTTTATTCAAAGTAAAACCCATCAAACAGAAATTTGATGAAGGTGAAAACATTGTTTTTGATGCTCAAATTTACAACCAAAGTTATGAGTTGCAAAACAATGAAGACATTGATTTAACAATCAAAAATGCACAAGGAAAACAGTTTGATTTTATCTTTAGCAAAACCGAAAAATCTTATACCGCAAATATTGGTCAATTGCCAGTAGGCACTTACACTTACAGTGCTAAAAGTAACAATCAAAAATCAGTAAAAACTGGTAATTTTATTATACAAGCTTTACAAGCTGAATTGACTCAAACTCGTGCTAATTTTCAGTTGTTAAATACCTTGGCAAATGAAACCAATGGCCAATTTTTTACCTATAATAATTTGGATAAAATTACTGATAATATTAAAACCAACGATAATATTCAATCCATTATTTACAAAAACTCGAAACTGAACGAATTGATTAATAACAAATGGATTTTCTTTGTTATTTTATTGCTATTAAGCATCGAATGGTTTATCCGAAAATGGAGTGGAAGTATTTAGTTTCTGTAAGAAAACTCCAATTTCTTCGTTATGCTTGCTATAAAACTAGTCATTTACGATACTTCGACTCCGCTCAGTACAAGCTGCAAACTCCCATTTTTCTATCATCGCAAGCCTCGAACTTGTAATTTTCTTATCAGAAACCGTGCTCTTTTAATGAATGTTTTTGTAGAAATTTTTCATTCTCAAACATTCTGTTACATTTGCTAACCATGAAAATAAAATCATATTATTTAGTAATTGCATTATTTTTATTCAGTAAAATAAATGCGCAAACTGTTCCAACAGTTATCATTAACGCCACTATTCATGTTGGAAACGGACAAGTTATTGAAAATGGAACAGTGGTTTTTAGTCAAGGTAAAATTGAATATGTGGGTACTGAAAATAAAACATTGTATAAAACTGCCACCATTATTGATGCCAAAGGAAAACATGTTTATCCGGGTATTATATGCTTAAATAATTATGTTGGATTAAGTGAAATAGAAGCTGTTCGCGCTACCCACGATTTTAGTGAAAATGGAACAATGAATCCAAATGTTCGCTCACAAATTGCTTATAATACCGACTCTAAAATTCTACCAACTTTAAAAGTAAATGGAATTTTATTTGTTCAATCGGTTCCTCAAGGCGGCATGATTAGCGGAACTTCAAGCATCATGAAAACAGAAGCTTGGAACTGGGAAGATGCAACGGTGAAACAAGATGACGCCATTCATTTAAATTGGCCAGATTATACCCGCGCCAACGATAAACAGAAGGAACAAATAGCAGAAAGAGTCAATGAAATACATGCATTTTTTGATGATGCTTTGCAATATCAAACCAATACACCAACTATTACAAATGTGAGGTTAGAGGCCATGCGTGGTTTATTTAACCAAACTAAAAAATTGTTTATTCATGTAAATACTGCCAAAGGAATTATCAATAGCATTAACTTTTTTAAGAAAAATTTCCCAACCATTCAATTGGTTTTAGCTGAAGCAACTGAGGCAAACTTGTGTATTGATTTTTTAAAAGAGAACAATATTCCAGTAGTTCTAAGTAATATTCATAGTTTGCCAATTAATGCCAATAAAGATGTGGATCAACCTTTTAAAACCGCTTCGCAATTACAAGAAGCGGGAATATTATTTGCCATTAGCCACAAAGAAAGTTGGCAAACTAGGAACTTAATGTTTAATGCTGGAACAACCGTAGCATATGGTTTAAGTAAAGAAGAGGCTTTGCAAGCAATTACTTTAAATGCTGCTAAAATTGTAGGTATTGATGCCAATTACGGAAGCTTAGAAAAAGGTAAAAGTGCTTCTATAATTATCAGCAAAGGCGATATTTTAGACATGCGCACCAATTTGCTAACAGAGGCTTTTATTAACGGAGAAGCAGTTAATTTAAACAATGAGCAAAATGCTTTGAACAGTAAATATTTGAAAAAATATGGCTTGAAGGAGTAGTGAATTTATTTAGCGATAAAATCTAAAATTTTATCAATTGTATTTTGATTTACTTCATGTTTACCCTCAAATATTTTAAAGGTACAATTTGCATTTTTGAACAGTATTTGATGTGTTTCAATTTTTTCGGGTTTTAAAATATTTTCATGGTCACCAACTAAGTATAAACTTTTTAAATTAGCTAGTTTTCCAGGTAAATTTTCTTGAAATTCTTTGCCAATCTCACCAGCAATCATTACAGAATAATCAAATTTAAAATCACTTGATTCAATAAAACGAGTTTGAGTAGAAACACCTTGACTAAAGCCCAAAACAATGGTTTTAGCATGGGTATACGTAGCCAAATTTAGAGTATTTACCAATGAATTAAAGTAATTGGTATAATCTGTTATTTCCTGCTCACGCTCCAAACTTGTCATCCAACTTGCTACTGGATTTCCACTAAATCCACGTGAATAAAATTTATTCAATCCCTCGGGTGCAATTACAAAATGTTCATTTTCTAAACTTTCAAAATCACTTAAAAATACATCTGCCGTTTGCGCATAACCATGAATAATAATCCAAATAAATTTAGTGTTATTGTCTAAATTTCCATGAGTAAAAAAGCGGGCAGTTTTAGTTACAGGGAGAAAGTGTTTTTGCATCAATAGAAGTTTATAAAAAAAGCCATCAGTTTTCTGATGGCTTTAAGTTATTAAATATGTTATTATTTTTTTATAAAAGTAAAAGTCATCGTTTGTTCCGTAGTATCAATTACTTGTGTTAATTTTAGTTTCATTATGCTAGCTTCTAATTGAACAATTCCTAAACTAGTTGAATCATCCATTAATAATTTTGTTTCATTATTAGTGAACTTCCAAGTTCCAGGTGTAGTTTGTGCGCTAGTAGTATCACAAATTGATACACCTTCATCTGAAATATAAGTTCCATTAGCATTATAATTAGTGAAATCATCTTTTTCACAATCGTCCATAAATGCATAAAAATCAGTAATTGTTCCTCCCATTCCATCAGGAAATCCTGGGTTGATGGTAGCTGCACTCAAAAACCAGTTTTTACCAACTAATTTTTGTGTGTTTGTTTCAGTAGGATTAGGAGTAGTAGTTGAGTCTTTTGAACATGAAGTAAAAAATGCAAATGTTGCGATTAAAGCAATTCCAAAAAGTGTTGTTTTTTTCATTTTGTTTATTGTTTTTTAAAGTTTAAACTTTTATTTAAGCTAATTTATTTTTAAGTGATGTATTGTAAATATTAGTGTATTCCGAAGTTTTGCCAAAGCTAAAACCATTCACAAAAATATCATCATTTGAAACAATTCCAACTTTTTTATAGTTGATTTTAATAATTTTCAAAAAATTAACAACTTCAACTACCTTATCCTCTTTTACCGAAACAACAACTCTTCCTTGAGCTTCACCGAACAAAAATGAATCATTTCTAAGAGCTGTACCGGTATTATTAATTTTAAAAGAAAGATTTCTGATCATTGCACTTTCAAGTAAAGTAATAAATAATCCACCTTCACTAATATCATGAGCTGATTCAATGCTATTATTGTTAATTAATCCTAAAACAGCTTTGTGTAACAAATGTTCTTCGTCAAGGTTAAAGTATGGCGCTGGCGAATATTGTACTTTACGATAATGTGCTAAATAATGGGATGAAGAAATGTCGTTTTTAGTTTTTCCAATTACAAAAATGGTATCACCAGCATTTTTAAAATCCATTGTCATATGAGGTTTATTATTGCTAATTAAACCTACCATTCCAATAGTTGGAGTTGGAAATACAGCATCATTATCACTACTTTGATTATAAAAACTAACATTTCCACCTGTTACTGGAGTACCAAATTTTAAACAAGCTTCACTAATTCCTTTAATTGCATGAACAAACTGGTAATATACTTCAGTATTATAAGGATTTCCAAAGTTCAAACAATTGGTAATGGCAGCTGGTTCAGCACCACTACATACTAGATTACGTGCTGCTTCTGCTACTGCAATTTGACCACCTTTAAAAGGATTTGCCCATACAAAACGGCTATTACAATCTACTGTCATCGCAATTGATTTATCAGTACCTTTTACCTTTACTACACTTGCATCGCTTGGAGCATTTGTAGTTTGATTGATGGTTCCAACCATACTATCATATTGGTTAAATATCCATTTTTTAGATGCAATATTTGGATGAGCAGCTAAAAATTTTGCAATATACTTGGCTGAATTTTCTTCTTTTAATGAATTATAATTTACAATATCACAGTCTGGAATTTCTTTAATATTAAAGTTTGAAATTTCTTTAAAATATTTAGGTTTTGTATATTCTCTATGATAAACAGGAGCGCCTCCGCCCAATACTAAACTATCTGCTGGAATATCGGCACGTAATTCATTATTCATGTAATATTTAACATGACCAGAATCGGTAACTTCTCCAATAATGGCATAAGTTAAATCCCATTTGCTAAGTACTTTTTCTACTATAGCTTCCATTCCCTTATGAACTATTACAAGCATACGCTCTTGACTTTCCGACAAAAGAATTTCCCAATCTTTCATTCCTTCTTGACGCATAGGAACTTTATCTAGCCAAACATTCATTCCAGTTCCGCTTTTTGCAGTCATTTCACTGGTTGAGCAGGTAATTCCTGCAGCACCCATGTCTTGCATTCCAACTATTGCATCAGTTTCTAGTAATTCTAAACTAGCTTCTAAAATTAATTTTTCCCAAAAAGGATCACCAACTTGAACAGAAGGTAAATCTTTTGCTGAATCTTCTGTAATGTCTTTGCTTGCAAAAGCAGCACCATGAATTCCATCTTTACCAGTTGCAGAACCAAAAATATAAACAGGATTTCCAACGCCTTCAGCAATTGCAGAAACTGTTTTTCCAACTTTTGCTATACCAACACTCATGGCATTTACTAGAGGATTAACTTGATAGCAATCATCAAAATAAACTTCGCCACCTACTGTAGGAATTCCAAATGCATTACCATAATTACCAATACCTTTTACAATTCCACGAACTAACCATTTGGTCCTTTCATTGTCAATATTTCCAAAACGCAATGAATTAAGTTGTGCAATTGGGCGTGCACCCATTGAAAAAATATCTCGATTAATACCTCCAACACCAGTTGCAGCACCTTGATAAGGCTCTATTGCACTTGGATGATTATGGCTTTCTATTTTAAAACAACATGCTAAACCATCACCTATATCAATTAATCCTGCATTTTCCTCACCAGCTTTGGCTAACATTTTTTCTCCTTCTTTTGGTAATGTTTTTAACCAAACGATTGAATTTTTATATGAACAATGTTCACTCCACATAACAGAATAAATACTCATTTCGGTAAATGTTGGTGTACGGCCTAGTATTTCTTTTATTTTATCAAATTCTTCAGGACGAAGTCCTAGTTGTTGTGCTTGTTCAAGTGAGGCTAAATTGCCATTAGGAATTGATTGGTTCATATTTAAAAAATAAGGTGCGAATTTGCAAAAAATTTAGTGAAAAACTGCTATAAAATGTAAAATTATGACAAACTGACTTTTAAAAGTTTTTTATTAATTATTAAATGATAAATTCGTTTTAGAAAAATTTAAATAAATAAAATAAAATGAACTATATTAAATTGTTATTTTTCATAGGTTTAGCTACAATTTTTACAAAAACTGAAGCTCAATTAGTTGATAAAATTGGCGGGGTTTGTTTTAGAATTGATGATACACAATCACCAAGTAATTTAAAAGCGCTTGATTCAATTTTTTCAAAACATGGAAAACGATTTACCTACGCGCCCAATCCTCAGATAGCTAATTTTACTCAATCAGCTGATTTTTGGAATACTTTAAAATTTTTACAAGTTAAAGGACACGAAATTGGAGACCATACCCCAAATCATTATACTCAATTCTTTGATATTTTAACTTCTGATTCAATTAAATTCATGAATAGAGCTGGAATTGATCATTTGAAAACAGTTAATGTATTACCCGTTAATGGAACAAGGGTTTGCTTAAAATATAATTTATTAAATGCAAATGGAAATGGTGATGAAACAAATGTGAATATTAATAATAACATGATTATTAGTCAAAATGATGGTGAATTTAGCAACCTAAAATTATATGGGTCTGGTAAAAAAACAATTTATTTTTATTTGCCTACTTTAGATAAAATTGTAAGTTTTAGTGGCTTAAATAATTTAAATAGCAATGACCCAGATACCATTAATATTAAAAGTTTTTGGAATGAAAACATTGATTTAGGTGTAATTAGTAATGTTCCATACAAAAAGTTAGGAAATTTTGATATTGATATTGATAAAGAAGGTTTCAGAATTATGTTGCAATTTTCACTTGATATATACAAAAGTAAAGGCATTAATCCTCCAACAGTTTGGATTCAACCTAGTGGAGAAACTCCTTATTTAACTAAAAAATATATAGCTGATATATGTGGAGGTGAGTTTGGTTATTTATCGGCTGCAACTTATCCTGGAACTATAAAAGGATTCAATGAAACTGATATAGAGAAAAATAATTCTTATGGGATGCAATGGCAAGATTTTCAAGAAGAAAATCAAACAGTTGATCAAATAAAAAGTATCATTGTTGATCGATATGCGCGCCACACTTTATCATTTGGAAATAACCATTTAGGAATATTTGGCTCAAGTTTCCCCTTTAATACCGTAATCAAAAATATGGATGAAATTTTAGGCTGGTGTGTTGAAAACAATATTCCTGTTTATACCTATTCTGAATGGGGTAATTTAATTTATAAATCACTAACAAATCCTGAGAAAAATATATTACCCCCACTACAAAATGATTTTAACAAAGATGGATTAGTGGATGGATATAGCATTATGAATGGGTTTGACACCATTTCAGGAATTAGTCAAAGTAATAATCGTGCAATCACTTCCTTTTCCAATCAAACCATGTTTAAGATTACAAATTTAAGTGGTGTTGAAGGTGGTCCAAATGTTTTAAGTTTTTATTCAAAAGGTGCAATTGGAAATAAAATAAGCTTTTATATTGAGTTTCCAGAATTAAATAAATTTCAATTATTTGAATTGTCTGCAACAAATAATTCTTATACTTATCAAACCTATACTTTCAATGTTCCAAAAGGAGTCAATTTGATTTCAATAACTTGCAGTTCGAAAATTGCAGCTGGCAGTATTTCAATTACTGGAATGAATTTAAAAGGAAGTAATAAACCTTATGTAAAACTGCCAATATTGAAAAGAATGGCAAATGAAACTTTTCCGAAAATTAATTTAAAGAGTTTTACTATTGACAGATTTAATACGGTAAACAATATTCAATGGTCGGTAATTAATAATAGTTTTTTTGTTACAGATATAAATTCAAATTCGGATTTATCAGTTAGTATTGGTGAAGGGATAAATGCATTTTGGGTAGGTTTTGATTCAATTCAAATTATAGCAAAAAGTGTAAATAACACAGATACAGTTTGGTTATACATTCAATCATTGGAAACAAGAATCTGCGCTGGTCAACGCCTATCAATCAATTACAATTTCAATAAAAACGATTCTGTATTGATATGGTCATCAATACCAGCTAATGCTAGTGTTTCAGGTAATTTAGGAACAGAGCTAATAGTTTATCCTTCTGATTTTACAAACTATAATTTAAAAGTTATCAAATATGGTGGGGCCAAATTTAATAATTCATTATATGTAAATGTTATTCCAACAATTTTTGCAGGCGACAAATTTATGTCTCGAGGGTTTTTGTCAAATAGCAATATTAATGTTCCAATAGATATACCTTTTTATAGTACAGGTTTGATAACTAAAACTCCAAATAGACCCTATTTGTTTATTAATGAAAATGAAATAAATTTTACCAAAGGATTCATTGTGGGGAGCGATACCATGATTTATAAAGTAACAACAAAATCATGTGAAGCAAGAACATTAACTATTCTAACAAATGACCTAATAACTGATTTGAAAGAAATTTCTCAAAATGGCATAACCGTATTTCCAAATCCTTTTGTGAATGAAGTAAATATTGACTTTGGACAAAAAAATAATTCAATAGATTTAATGATAATTGATCTTTATGGAAATGTGCAATTAAAGAAAACAATTATTAATGAAAAACAAATACAATTAGATACAGATTTTTTATCAAAAGGTATCTACATAGTTAAAATTGAAAGTAATGAATTTGGAAAAGCCTATTTTAAAAAAATTATTAAGAAGTAGAACTAACAGATCATTTCAATAGTTAAATAAGAAATAAAATGAAAACAAACAAATATATAAAATTAATACATCAATTTTTTTTGGTTAGCATTTTGTGTTTATATAATTATGCTTCAAATGCACAAGCAATAAATATAAGTCCAATAGCAGTTACTGAATATTGTGCAGGAAATAACATAATAGTTGATTATGTAATATCAGGAGGAATATCCGGACTTTCAAATATTTACACAGCTCAATTAAGTGATGGAAGTGGTAGTTTTACTAGCCCTTTAAATATTGGTCAATTGACTTCAAACACAAGTGGAACTATATTAGCAACAATACCCACAAATACAGTTTTTGGGATAGGATACAGAATAAGAGTTGTAGGAAGTAACCCTCCAATTATAGGGCCGGATAATGGTTTAAATTTAAGAATAAATCCTATACCTACTGCTAACGCAGGTCCAGATCAAGTTATTTGTGGAAATAGCACAGCTAGTATTTTTGGAGCATTTGGTGGGTCGGCATCATCTGGTAGTTGGACATCATCAACAAATAGTACTTTTTTATCTAATACTGCAGCAACAAATTATTTTCCAAATCTTTTGGAAATTGCAAATGGTTTTGTAGTTTTAACTTATACTACTAATGATCCAATTGGTCCATGCGCCGCAGCGAAAGATTCTTTGATAGTTGGATTATTAGCCCCTGCATATTCAAATGCAGGTATAGATCAAACCATCTGTGCTAGTAGTAATAGTATATCATTAATAGGAACTATAAGTGGTCCTGTAAGTTCAGGTTCATGGAGTACGTTAGGAACAGGAACGTTTACAAATGCATCATCACTAAATACAAATTATATACTTTCAACAGCCGATAAATCTTCTGGAATAGTAAAAATAATATTAACATCAAGTGATCCAGTAGGACCTTGTAACCCAGTTAGTGATACAATGATTTTAATAATCAATCAATTGGCTTCATTAGATGCTGGACTTGACCAAACAAATTGTGGAAATAGCAATGTGTTTTTAAATGCTACAAAAACAGCAACTAATGGTACATTAACATGGTCTTCTTCGGGTACTGGAACTTTCACAAATGTTAATACTTTAACAACTACCTATATTCCTAGTTTAGCCGATTATATTTCAGGTTCTGTTATTTTAAAAATCACAAATTTTGATCCAATTAACTCATGTCAAAACGCTAAAGATTCATTACTTGTAAATTTAAGTCAATTAATAATAGCTAATGCAGGAGTTGATCGAACAGTTTGTGCCAGTGATAATAGTATTTCATTAACCGGTATTGTTAGCGGCTCTGTAAATACAGGGTCTTGGAGTACATTAGGAACAGGAACATTTACAAATGCAAACTCACTAATAACAAATTATACATTTTCACCAACTGATAAAACAGCTGGAATTGTAAAACTAATATTAACATCAGCAGATCCAGCAGGTCCCTGTAATTCAGTTAATGATACTATGATTTTAACAATCAAACCTTTGGTAACTATAGACGCTGGAATTGACAAAACAATATGTGGAAATAGTAATATACTTTTAAATGCTTCTACTACTGCAACTAGTGGCACTATAAGTTGGACAACTTCGGGTACCGGAACTTTTACAAATGGAAATACATTAACACCTTCCTATTTTCCAAGTTTAGCAGACAACATTTTAGGTTCAGTTAAATTAAAAATCACAAATTTTGACCCAATTAATTTATGTCAAAACACAAAAGATTCAATGATATTGACTTTAAATCAACCAACAGTTACTAACGCAGGTGTAGATCAAACATTATGTACAAGTAATAATAGTGTTTTTTTAGCAGGAACTGTTAGCGGAACTGTTAGCACAGGATCATGGAGAACATTAGGCACAGGAACATTTACAAATGCAAATTCATTATTAACAAATTATATATTTTCATCAAATGATAAAACTGTTGGACTAGTAAAATTGATATTAACATCAAGCGATCCTGCCGGACCATGTAATCCAGTATTAGATACAGTGATAATTACATTAAGATCAACTGCTACTATTAATGCAAGTATGAACCAAACCATTTGTAGAAATAATAATATTATTTTAAATGCATCATCAACAGCAATTAGTGGTGTCATAACTTGGACTACAAATGGTTCAGGAATATTTTTAAATGGTAACACTTTAACGCCTACATATGTTCCTAGTTTAGCTGATAATATTTTAGGTTCTGTTACTCTAACAATTTCAAACTTTGATTCTAATAATATATGTCAAAATGTAATTGATTCCATGTTATTAACGATTAATCAATTAGCAATTGCCGATGCTGGATCTGACCAAACAGTTTGTTCAAGTGTTGGCAATGTATCTTTAGTAGGAAATGTAAGTGGATCAGTAACTACAGGTTCATGGAGAACATTAGGAACAGGGTCATTTTCAAATGTAAATTCACTAAATACAATTTATACATTTTCCCCTAATGATAAAACAGTAGGAATAGTAAAAATAATTTTAAAATCAACCGATCCTATAGGACCCTGCAATTCAGTTAATGACACCATGATAGTTACAATCAAACCATTTGCAACTATAAATGCTGGACCAGACCAAATAATTTGTGGAAGCAATACAGTAAAATTAGTTGGTTCAATTGGAGGATCTAACACTTCTGGAACATGGACTTCTTCATCTAATCCATTATTTTTATCAAATGATTCTGTAGTTAATTACATTCCTACAAATGCACAAATTAATTCAGGTTCCTTTTATATTACTTATACTAGTAATGTTTCTTCTGGTTTATGCAGTATAGCAAGTGATTCAATGTTAGTAACTGTAAATATACCTCCAACTGTAAATGCAGGTAACGATATTTATACTTGTTCATATGCAACTTCAGTAGATATTATTGGAACAAAAGCTGGTTTTCCTACAAATCCTTTATGGGTTACTTTAAATGGTTCAGGTTCATTCAATGATCCGACATCTTTAACAACAAAATACATACCTAGTGCTGCTGATTTAGCTGCTAAATCTATTATCATTTCATTAACAACAAATGATCCAATTGGTCCGTGTTATGCAGCTTATGACGATATAAATGTTTATTTTAAAGATTCAACTGTTACTTTTACAAGTGTTGTTCAAAATATTTACTGTGATTCAATGGTGATCAAATTTGTAAATGATACAAACAATGTTGGTTATACTTATACTTGGGATTTTGGCGATGGATTTTTTTCAAATATTGCTAATCCAATTCATACATACAATTATACAGGGTCTATAAATGTAAGTCTTGTTGCTAATGGACCTGGAGGTTGTGTTGAAAATGTAAATAATACTTTTAACATAAACAGTGTGAAACCAAGAGCAGATTTTGTGGTCAATAATTTAAATCAATGTTTAAATGATAACAACTTTGAACTAAATAATGCTTCTCAAGATGCAAGTGCTGGTTATATCAATAACGTAAAATGGGATTTTGGTGATAATACAATCTCAACTGCTTCAATTCCAAGCAATAAAACCTATTATAAAGCTGGAAGTTATAATATTAAACTAATTGTTGCCACTACAAATGGTTGCCAAGATTCTATAGTAAAAGGAGTAAATGTATTACAAAGCCCTGAAAAACCTATCGTTACCTTGTATGATGGAAAAATTCTAATATCATCTTCTTTGATTGCTAATCATTGGTATTATAGCAATATTGAAATACCAGGTGCCACAAATAAATATTATGCAATATCAAAATTTGGTGTTTATAAATTAAGGGTAGATTCAACGAATGGATGTAGCAATTTTAGTGATGATTTAGATTTAAAATATACATCTAAGGCTGAAAATATTCCAAACGATAAAATTAAAATTTATCCAAATCCAACTAAAGGATTATTTAATATTGAATGTCAATTAGAATATAATTATTCAATATATGATTACAGTGGAAAAGAAATAATTTCAGGTAAAAAAGAAGGTAATACTCAATTAATAGACTTAAGTAATTTTAAAAGCGGAATATATTTGATAAAACTATTTAACAACCAAGAACAATTTATCATTAAAATTATTAAAGATTAGCACATTTTTTCTAAAATTAAACTATAAGTATTAGCCTATTGATTTCTTTGGCTCATGTTTTGTAAGGTTGGTTTTAAAAATATAATTATGAAAAATATAGGTTTTATTTTCTTCTTGTTTTTGTGTTCGTTTATGCCACAAAAAATTGCATTTCAAACGGAGTTAGATGATGTTTTAGCTAAAGCAAAAAAAATAAACAATGCTTTTACTTATGGCGAAAAACTTACTTATAGAGTGCATTACGGACCTTTAGATGGAGGAAAAGCTTATTTTAGTATTGATGCTAATCCGCAATTAGTTAATAACAGAAACACTTACTACGTTAAAGTAAATGGTAAATCAGCTGGATTAGTTGACATGATGTTTAAGGTAAAAGATGAGTTTGAAAGTTATATAGACCAAGAAGCTTTAGTGCCTTTAAAATCCACTAAAAAAATCAAAGAAGGAAAATATACAGATACTGATTTTATTATTTTTGACCATGCAGGAAAAACCGCTTCTGGTAAAAGAGGAAAAACTGAAATTGTTACCAATACACAAGATATAATAAGTGCCATATATTATGCTAGAAGTTTAGACATGACAAACGCTAAACCAGGTGATATTTTTCCCGTACCATTTTATTTAGACGGAAAAACTTATGAGTTGCGTTTTAAATTTGAAAAACGCGAAATTATAGAATCAGAATTAGGCAAATTTAAAACCATAAAAGTAAAGCCTCAATTAATTGAAGGCCGCGTATTCAAAGACAATGAAGCCCTTACTCTTTGGGTTACTGACGATGATAATAAAATACCTGTTCGTGTTGAAAGTGATATTTTTGTTGGAAGTATTAAAGTAGATTTACTAGAAATGAGTGGAATTAGAAATCCCTTAACTTCAATAGTCAAATAAATATTTACTTTAATAAAAAAGGCTCAATAATTTTTATTTATTGAGCCTTTTTTATTTGTGTTTTTAACTAAAAATTACACTTCTCATACTTAACGATCCCATATAAAGGCATGTAATTTACTTCAATGCTTCGTAAATGGCATCTTGAATTTTTGTTCTAACACTTAATTCGCCAAATTTTTTATTTTCAGCTTTTGGGTAAATTCTATTACTTAAAAATACATAAACCAATTCGTTTTCAGGATCCACCCAAGTACATGTTCCTGTAAATCCTTGATGGCCGAATGTTTTTACACTACACAATTTACTTGTAGGACTGTCTTTTAATGGATCGGTTTCAGGTTTATCAAATCCTAAACCTCTCCTACTATTTTTACTGTATTTATTGGTAAATGTTTCAATAGTACTTGCCTTTAAAACATGGTTATTGCCATAAAATCCTTTGTTTAAAAGCATTTGCATAATTATAGCTACATCATTTGCATTGGCAAATAAACCTGCGTGTCCACTAACACCACCAAGCATTGCCGCACCAGGATCATGAACGTATCCTTTTATCATTTGTTTTCTAAAAATAGAATCAATTTCGGTAGGAACTATCCAATCGTTGTTAATAGTTTTTAGCGGATTAAATGCCATACTTGATAAATTCAAAGGTTTATAAAAACTGTTTTGTAAATAGCTTTCAAAATCTTGATTGGTAACGATTTCCACTATTTTGCGCAGCATCATAAATCCTAAATCACTGTATACATATGCTCCAGTTTTCTTTAAATCGCTTTCGGCTATGGTAGTCCATATTACCTTTTCATAGTTTTTATTGATAAAAATTTTATCTGCAACTTTTATCGTAAAATCATCGTGAATTGAGTCGCTGTAAATGGTAGGATTCAAATTGCCATTTGGCAACAAACTAGCTTTATAAAAAGGAATATAAGGAACTAACCCAGCATGGTGAGTCAGTATTTCATTTATTTTTATTTTCTCTTTATTACTACCTTTTAGAAAAGGTAAATAAAATCCAATTTTATCATCTAATTTAATTTTTTTCTCTTCATAAAGTTTCATGATCGCAAGTGTAGTACTTAGAATTTTAGTCAATGATGCTACATCGTAAACATGGTTGTTTTTTACTGATTGAATACTATCAAAAGTATGGTAACCAAATGATTTGTTATATATAACTTTTCCTTGTTTGGCCACAAAAACTTGACATCCTGGCATGGCTTTCAGTGCAATTGCATTGTTTACAATGCTATCAATTTTATTCAGTTTGATGCTGTTTATTTTTATTTCTTCAGGATATACATATTCAAATTTATTTAAAGCTACAGTTTCTACTCCACTTCCTAATGGAAAGAAACTAGTAACTGAAACAGGCATTTTTCCTTTTGCATTTATTCCTCCACCCACTATTTGCGCAGCTATTTGGTTATATAAAGGCAAATCTTCATAGGCCACAACTACGTTCTTAAACATGTTGAAATACTGTAAAATATAAGGATTTCCGTTATTCACTAAAATACATTTATGCTTTAAACCAATTGCAGTTATAAAGTCAATTTGAGCTTGAGTAAGCCCCAAATTTTTACTTACATAACGGCTTGTATTATGAATAGAAACGATTACTAAATTATAGTAATCACTTTTTGAAAGTAAACTATCAAAACTTTCTTTCGAATCGTTTTTATCAATGGAATAATAGTCAGCTTTTATGTAATTATTTAACTGTAATTGAAATTCACTAAGTTGGGCTGAACCTACGTTTATAGAAGCTATTTTATATTGTTCAGGGTTAGCAATAGGAATAATTTTATCAAGATTTTTGGCTACCACCACACCATTTTTTACTAGCTGTTTGGTAAGTAAATTATTCTCAATATTATTCAAATCATTCGTTAAATTTTCAAGAATTATTGGCTTGTATTTATTCAAACCACACCAATATTTTGCTGTCAATATTTTTTTACAGCTTTGTTCTAATTGACTTTGAGCAATCAATCCACGGTTCAAATAATCTTTTATAACTGCAATACTCATTGGAACATCTTCCACCATTAATAGTATATCATTGCCCGCGGTCAATGCTTTTGCTGCAAGTTCACCAGGTTCATAATAATTACTAACACCTTTCATATTCAATGCATCAGTAGTAATTAAACCATCAAAGCCCATTTTGTTGCGAAGCAATTCAGTTACTATTTTTGGCGAAATAGAAGAGGCCAAATTTTCTGTACTGTCTAAAGCTGGAACAAATAAATGTGCCGACATCATTGCAGTTAAACCATTGTCAATCAATTGCTGAAATGGATACAATTCTAAACTATCTAATCTTTTTATGCTTCCTTTAATAACTGGCAATCCAAAATGCGAATCAGTTTCTGTATCGCCATGACCTGGAAAATGTTTTGCCGAGGCAATGATATTTGCACTTTGCATGCCTTGCATATATGCAATACCATTTTTAGCCACTATGTATTTATTTTCACCATAACTTCGGTCGTTTATAACCGGATTATTCATGTTATTATTGATATCTACATCTGGAGCAAAATTAAAGTTAATGCCCATTCGCTTACAATGTTTGCCTACAATAACCCCAAATTGTTTGGTTAAATCTGTTCTATTTGCACCTCCAAAAACCATTTGACGCGGAAAAACTGGCGTACTATCCAAACGCATATTTAAACCCCATTCGCCATCAATGCTTATAAACAAAGGAATTTTCGAAAGTTTTTGGTATTGATTAGTTAGTACAGCTTGCTTATAAGGAGTTCCTTTAAAAAAAATTAAGCCTCCAACACCAAGTTCTCTAACATGACATTCTATATCTTGAATATGGGCTTTATCTTTATTGTTAAAAGCAGCTATAATCATCAGCTGCGCAATTTTTTGATCGGTATTTAAAGTAGCGTAAATACTATCAACCCAATTGTTTTGCTTTTTCCAATTAATGGTTTGACCCATTGAATTAAAAAACATTGCAAGACAAAAAATAAATACAAAAAGTGGTTTATACAACCTGATTAATATGCTCAATATGTGTAATAATAAGCAACAAATTTGCAATTTTTTGCCTTATTTTCTTTGTAAATGTTTTACACAAATCAGATTAAAACGAAGAATTTAACTAATAAATTAGTCAATTTTTCCAAAATTAGCTATTTATAAAATAAAATTATGTAGTATAATTGTTGCCTAATAAGCCAATTGATGACGCCAAAAAAATCACATGAACACACTATAAAAAATGCAATTTCCGATTTTTTACAGCACCAACATTTAGATAATAAATTGGCGGAACTAAATATTATCAATAATTGGGAAAAATTAGTTGGTAATATGATCGCAAAAAACACTACTGAAATTAAGTTTAGAGGAACCATTTTATACTTGAAAATAGAATCAAATGCATTAAGAAATGAATTGCTTTACCAACGTGGAAAAATTATGGCTTTGGTAAATACTGAAGCCAATCAGCAGCTAATCACTGATGTGGTAATTCGATAAATTTTACATTGTAAATTTATAAAAACATTGAAAACAAAAGTCAATTCAGTAGTAACAAATCCCATTGAAAACACAAATGAAAGTAAATGGATGAAACCCCTTGCTTTATTGGGTAAAGTCCTTTTGTTTTTGGCTGGAATTGTACTCAGTTTAAAAGCCATCAAAGAACCAGACTTGTGGTGGCAATTAGCTACTGGAGATTGGATTTTAGCCAATAATAGTATTCCCATTTCCGATGTGTTTTCTTTCACATATTTAGGCACCAAATGGATCAATATTAAATGGGGGTTTGAAGTATTAATATCTCTTTGCACAAAAGCTTTTGGCTTCGAATTTATTTATGCAATTCAAGCATTGGTTACTGTAGCTTTGTTATATTTTATTTTAAAATTAATAAATTTAAAAAACAAGCCTTTCCTTGATAAAACGTGGGCTAACAGCTTAATTATAATTTGTAGTTTTGTTTTTTTGGCTGCTTCTAGCAATCGCATAATTGGTAGGCCAGAAATGTTTTCACACTTGTTTACAATCATATTAATTTACTTATTAACGCGATTCCAAAATAAAAAAAATCTGATTTATTTACTTCCAATTCTTCAATTGATTTGGACCAATATGCACGAAGCTTTTGGGACAGGAATTGTAATTATTGGTATTTTTGTTTTTGCTGCTTGGGTGGAGTATCTTATAAACAAAAACAAGAAAAAACCTTTGTTTATTTCATTAGCTTTGGTTCTAAGTATAGTTGTAGTTTCAATCAATCCTTATGGGTTCGAAATGTTAAGTCGTCCACTTGAAATTTTTAGCCAATTAAGCACCAATAAATATACCACCGAATTATCAAATTATACCACACACGAATATTGGCAAACTAGCACTTATTTTACTTTATTATTTTTAGTAATTACTTTTCTTGAAATGCTCACTATTGCTTTTGAAAAAAGTAATGAAAACAGATTAAAACACCTTGTTAATCAATTTGGTCTAGCCAATATTTTACTCGTCATAGCATTTACTATTTTGGCAATTTCGGCATATAGGAATTTAATATTTTTAAACATTGTTTTGCTTCCTTTTGTAGTTCATTCATTATTTAAATTCATTGTTTTTATAGGCACCAAAACAAAATTTAAAATACAGGATATGACTATTACTTTGCTCGCAGTAGTGGTTGGAATTGTTTTTTATATTTCCATCGTTTCCAATCAATATTATAAAATAAATAAGATTTCGCATACTTTTGGTTTGCAGTTTTCAGCTCTGCAAAATCCGGCTGGTGCTGCACAATTTTTAAAAGCAAATAACCTTGATTCAAAAATTATTTTTACCGATTATTTAGTCTCATCTTATTTGCTTTATCAATTATGTCCAAATTTTAAAACTTTTGTCGATTTAAGGGATTTGGATGTTTTTCCAGATACTTTTTTTCAAAAAAATGCAGAAGTTTATGCTAATTATGAAAACTATAAATTGCTGGATGAAAAATATAATTTTAAAGCAGCAGTTGTTTTAAATACTCAATTTAAAAGATTACAAATTGGCTTGTATAACGATAGTAATTATACTTTAAGTTATTTTGATCCTTTGGTTTCTGTTTTTGTAAAACAAAAAAAATTAAACAATATTCCATTAAAAATTTCTGCTATAAATAATTTTAAACCAAGTGTATTTAGTTCAATTGTTAATTATGTTTTCAATCCATTTTACAAACCAATGGACGTGAACGAAACTAACTTTAACACTGAATCGGCCCTGTTTTATTTAAGTGTAGGTAATTATATTCAAGCCAATAGCTTAGTAGTTAATTCCCCAAATGATGCTGCAGTTAATTATATAAAAGGACAATATTTTTTCAATATGGCCATTGCTGATACCAGCAATAAAAAATTTTATAACGACAGTGCAGTTAATTGTTTAAATCTAGCTATTAAACAAAACACTCAATATTTTGAAGCTTATTTCTCCTTAGGTTCTATTGAATTAAATCAAGGAAATTTTGTGTCGGCAGCCAAACAATTTGAGAAATGTTGTGAAATAGATCATAACAATTTAAACGCACATTTGTATGCTGGCGAATGTTACAAAGGTTTGGTGGAAAATAATAAAGCCATGAAATATTTATCCAAATTAGTTTATCATTTAGAAGTTTCAAACGAAATGAATCCCAATAATCCAAACATAGAATGGAACTTAGGAGTAGCCTATTTTAAGCAGGGAAAATGTAATTTATCTACCCCAATTCTTATGAAAGTAAAAGACTTTGAAGGACTATCTGCTGAGGATAAAAATACAGCCGATTATTGCCTGAATAATTGTGGTGGGAAGTAAAAATTATTAAATATGTTCACCTACAAAAAACACATCCTTGAATTTAATAAACCGGCCACAACTAGCCGTGGAAGTATGCAAACACATACTATTTATTATATTGTTAAAACGGATTCTATTACACAAAAAATCGGTATTGGTGAAGCCGCACCTTTGAAAGGTTTAAGCATTGATGCGGTTGATAATTTTGAGGATTATTTGCAATTTGTTTTAAACCAATTAAACAATGGTTTTAAACAAGAAAATATAGATTTAGAAAACTGGCCTTCTATTCAATTTGCTTTAGAAACCGCTTTAGCAGATTTGAAATTTGGTGGCAATAGAAAAATTTTTGAAAATAATTTTATCATCAATCAACCAATCGCTATAAACGGTTTGGTTTGGATGAATAAAGCCGATGAAATGCTATTGGAAGCTGTTCAAAAAATAGAAGCAGGATTTAATTGTATTAAGTTTAAAATTGGTGCATTAGATTTTGATGAAGAATGTAGGTTGTTAGAAAAAATCAGAAGTAGGTACAATGCTTTTAAACTAGCAATTAGAACGGATGCAAATGGAGCTTTTGCCAATGCCGATGCATTAGAAAAATTAAATGAATTAAAGCGTTTTGAATTGCACAGCATTGAACAACCCATCAAAGCAAAACAGTTTGATTTTATACAAGAAATATGTGCCAAATCACCAATACCAGTTGCCCTTGACGAAGAATTAATAGGCGTAAAACAAAAAGATATTAAGCCACTTTTACAGTTAATAAAACCGGCATATATTATTTTAAAACCTACTTTATTAGGTGGTTTTGAAAAAAGTAATTTTTGGATCAATAAAGCCAATGAATTAGGTATTGACTGGTGGCTAACTTCTTCCTTAGAAAGCAATATTGGTTTAAATGCCATTTCGCAATTTTGCAGCAGTTTAAATACGCTAATACCACAAGGTTTAGGAACTGGAAGTCTTTATAAAAACAATATTGAAAGTCCACTTACCGTTAGCAAAGGTTTTATTCATTACGATTTGAATAAAAAATGGAATTTGGAGCAGATATTTCATTTTGATTAGTAATCTCATTTTTATACCTTTTTTTAAAGTTATGCACTAATTATCTTATTACTAGTTACTTGTTAAATATGAACAATAAACAGATTTAAGCGTAGTTATGCACTTTTTTAATTGATTTTATCAATTAGTGTATTTTATTTATAAAAAATTTCACAATATGTTTGATATACATTTTAAAAAACAAAAACATGAAAAAAACAATTTTAAAAATGCTTGTAGTAACTGGAATGGTTACAGGGGCAGTATTGAGCTCAAATGCTCAAATTTCAAAAGGTTCAATAATGTTAGGTGGTAGCTTAGGAGCTAACATGTCTATGGAATCTAAAACAACAGTTGGTACAACGTCGCTTACTACACCTGGTTATACAGAGTGGAATTTTTCGCCTACAGCTGGTTATTTTGTTGCCGATGGTTTAGTTGTTGGTTTAGGATTAAATTTAGATTCCAAATCTATGGGTGAAGTTTCATCTGCTGACAATTCAAAAACAGAACATATTATGGGTTCTGGTTTAGGCATTAATTTAATTGTGCGTAAATATTTTGAAATTGAAAGCAATGTTTATTTCCATACGCAGGCCGGATTTGGATATTCTTCAATGTCAGCTACTGATAGAGTTGCTGATGGAGCAAGTGCATTAAAAGATGGTGATAAAATAACTACAACTGGAATGGGTATTAACATTACTCCTGGTTTAACTTATTTTGTTTCACCAAAGTGGGGTATTGATTTAAGTTTAAACAATATACTAGCTTATAATTCAAATACAACTACTATTGGTGACGGTGCAACAAAAGTTGAAACTACTGGTGGTGGTTTAACATTTGGAGCAGGTTTAACCCCAACATTAGGTTTGTTTTATTATATGGGTAAATAAAAAAATAAATATATTAAAAGCAAAAAAGCCCAATTTAATTGGGCTTTTTTGCTTTATAAGTGGCAAACACAATACTAAAATCCTCCTTCAGCGGGTTGTGTTTTAACCGGTGAAACTGGTTCACGGGGCTTGTCTTTTACCACACCTTTTATAGTTAATACCAAACTATTATTGCTTGCATTACTAGTAACAGTAATGGTTTTTGTAAATGCACTTCTTAACGAACCCGCACTATAAACAACAGTTATTTTAGCTTTTTGGCCAGGCATAATTGGCTCGCGAGGCCAGCTAGGAGCAGTACAGCCACAGCTTGGTTGAACATTACTTAATATTAATGGGGCTTGACCTTTATTGGTAAATTCAAAACTATATTCTGATGGAGCACCATCCCAAATAGTGCCAAAGTCATGTATTATTTTTTCAAATGCAATTTCTGCTTTTGGTCCCTCTTTTTTATCTTGAGCAAATAATTGGCTAAAACCAGCTAAAACTATAAAACTAAAAATTACTATTTTCTTCATGTGATTTGTATGGTAAAAATTGAAAGTTCAAAGTAAACTAAAAACTAAAATTTAATGAAATGTTTTTTCAAAATAATATTTCAAGTAAAACGAGTATGAATAATCAAATATTTGAGTTTGAATGTCAATAACAGGTTCAAACCTAGCACTCATTTGAATCTGATTGAACAAAGTTTTGTTATAAATTATTCTTGGAATAATTAAGCTTCTACTATTGAGTTTGATTGCTGGATCCTCAATGCTCTGACATTGGTAAATAGCTGTTCCTCGTGGTGAAATAAAGTATTGACTTTCAAAATAACTCAACATAAATTGTAGGTTACTATATTGATAAGTTAAGTTTCCATAAATAGCCTTGCCATCATTTTGATTGGCAAAAACTAAAGTATCACCAGTATCTTTATAACCTAATAAATAAGCATCAAAAACCACTTTTTGTTTTTTAGAAATTTCATAACTGGTTTTCAATCCTACAGTATAATTGGCACGCATGGTTAATTTATTTGCCAAATCAGCATCTATTTGTCCGCCAGCATGACTTAACATGCCTTGTAAAACCGTATAAACTTTAAATTGGTTTGTTGGATTATTTAATAATTGCGTATAATTTAAACCAGCAGTAAATTGCTCCTTATATGGTGAACCACGCTCAATGAATTTTTCCCAATTAATCCAAACATCCAAAAACGTTTTTGGCTTTTGATATTTTAATTGAAAACCATTTTCTAATCTATGTTCTATGTTTCTAGCAATGTCGAACATGGGTTCAATGATTTGGTGGCTAGTGGCGCCCTCTAATGTTCCCAGAAGCATTTCCAAATTGTGGTATTTGGTTTTTACAGTAAATGTTGGAATAACAGTTGTTTCTCCACCAAAATCATTTCGAACAAATACACCTGCTTGAATTTTTATATTACCTGTTGGCTGATACGAAAAGGAGGGACTTACTTGATATCCAAACAAGGTTCTTCCTAATTCTATGTCATTAAAATATTCAGTGTTGCGCATGTAATTAAAAACACTTGCCGAAAAGCCAAACTTACCACTATCAGTTTCATTTACTGTAATGTGTTGGTTTAAATAACTGTTATCAACTTGCGCAAATAACGGAGCATTTACCCAAAACAAAATCGAAAAATAAATGAGTTTTAAAACCCTTGATTTAACCATAAAAATTATTGATTAGGATTGCAATTTATGCAAAAAAGCGAATGAAAAAGGAATAAAGCTGTATTTATTCTTCAATAAATTCAATTCCATTTTTTGCTAATTCAGCTAAAATAGGTTTGTAAAACTCAGCAGTAATTGGAATTTGAACACCTTTGGCTTTTATTTTATTTTGCAAAATTAACTTGCATGCTATTGCCATTGGCAATCCCACTGTTTTAGCCATGGCAGTATAAGTTTTGTCTTCGCCTTTTACTACCAATGTGCTATTAATTTTTTGCTTTTTATTGTTTAACTCAAATGCTATTTCATGTTTCATTACAATCATGTCTAAATCGGTTTTTTCTAAAAACCATTTTTGTTGTAATAAATGTTGAAGTATTTGTGCTGGAGTTGCGTTTTTAAGTCCAATAATTTCATTGGCAAATAATCCCAACCATTTTACTCTTTTAAAGTCTTTGCTAGCTTTTGTAATGTTAAAAAATGCACAAAATACATCTTCTACATTGCTATGATTAGCATCACTTAAAAACGATGCTATCAATTCACGATAGGTTAAAACGTTACTATTATGAATGCAAAAACTATCGTCTGTTAAGCCTAATTTCACTAATAAATTCCAGCTTTGGCTAAATCCTTTTTTGCGCAAAGTTCCTCTAATTACGGTAGTTGCTTTTTGCAAATCATAGGGTTCAATATAACCTAAACTATCGCGGTTGGCATACATTTCAAAAACACCATAATTGGCAATATTCACGGTTGCTGTTTGTTCAAAAATTCTATTTGGTGGTATAAATTTTATTAAACCATTTTCTAAATATTGAGCGGTAGCTTGTCCAGCTAAAATAACGTTTCTAGGATTCCAAGTAAATTTATAGTTCCACGGATTGGTATCAAATTCAGGAGCAACCAAACCACCACAAAACGATTTGAAAGAGGTAATATTTCCCCCATCTTTTTGTATTTTGTGAATCATTTCCATAGCCGACAAATGGTCAATTCCTGGATCTAAACCTATTTCATTTAAAAACAAAACATTTGCTTTCAAAGCTGCTTCATTTAAACTTTGCATTGGAGGCGTTACATAACTGGCAGTTACCAAATTCTTTTTAAATTTAATACAGTCGTGCGCTGCAATAATGTGTAAAGTGGGAGGTAAAAGTGAAACTACTAAATCAGTATTTTTGATAGCTTCTTCGCGTTCTTTTTGGTTATTAATATTAAATGCTATAGCAATTCCTTGTTTACTTTTTCCTATTTTTTGTTTGGCTAAATCAATGCTTTGATCAGCAATGGTAACTTGCCAATTTTCCTTTTTGGCGTTTGCCAATAAATATTTTATTAAGTATGAAGAAGACAGACCTGCGCCTATTACCAATATTTTTTTCATAAAAACCCCTTTTAAAATGCATTGCAAACATATATTTCATTTACATGGAAACAAACTGTTTTTAAACAACAAAAAACCGACTAATCAATTGCTTGAAAGTCGGCTTTTGTAGGTAATTTAAATCTTATGAAGAGATATTATATAAGCTTACGCTCTTACTTATTATAATTTTTTATCTGAATTTTCGTCTTGTTTTTCCTTTATTGGTTTTTCTGTTTTATTTGATTTGCCACAACCTTTGGTAAATGTTCCTAATGTTAAGCCACCAAATAATAATATAATCAAAGTTATTTTCATGTTTTTTTATGTTGTAATTATAAAAACGTAACAAATATTAAAATTGTTACTCTTTATTAATATTTAGTTTCTATTAGTTTGATTTATTTGCAGTTAAATTTTATTCATTATTTATGGTAATAAAAAATCCGTTTTTTCAACTGAATGAAAAACGGATTTTATATTTTATAGGCTTATCTAAAATTACAATGCAGCAGCATATAATTTTTCTACCTCTGCCCAATTTACTACATTCCAAAATGCTGTAATATAATCAGGTCTGCGGTTTTGGTAATTTAAGTAATATGCATGTTCCCAAACGTCTAATCCTAAAACTGGAGTTCCTTTACATTCTGCAATGTCCATTAAAGGATTGTCTTGGTTTGGAGTAGAACAAACACAAAGTTTACCTTCTTTCACACATAACCAAGCCCAACCAGAACCAAAACGGGTAGTAGCTGCTTTTGCAAACTCTTCTTTGAATTTATCCATTCCACCTAAGTCGGTATTGATGGCATCTAATAATTTTCCACTAGGGCTTCCACCAGCATTTGGACCAATAATTTTCCAAAAGAAACTATGGTTAAAATGCCCGCCACCATTGTTGCGAACTGGCATTGGATATTTTGAAATATTTTTACAAATTTCTTCAATGTTCAAATTTTCAGCATCAGTTCCAACCAAAGCATTGTTTAAATTGGTAACATAAGCTTGGTGATGTTTGCTGTGGTGAATTTCCATTGTGCGAGCATCAATATTTGGCTCTAACGCTGTGTATTCGTATGTAAGTTTTGGTAATTCGAATGACATAATATTTATGGTTTTTTAAAGTTTAA
>CANGPW010000027.1 GCA_947456185.1 Bacteroidota bacterium
ACTTACAGTGGCGGTATTTACTTAAGCATTGCTAAAAATATTTTTTCTGTCTATTTGCCATTTTTTGCTTCAGATGATGTAATAAAAGTTTGGGAATTTAATAATTTAAACAATCCGTTTGAAAGAGCAAGTTTTATACTAAATTTGAACGCTTTAAATCCAGTAAAAATTGTAAAAGAAGCGAAGCTATAATAGGCAATGAGCAATTGGCAATAAGCAAAGATTTATAACCGTTTGCGGTTACTGAGCGGAGTCGAAGTATAGCCAACGGAATAAAATAACTAAGTACTATAAACTAAGAAACTATCAACTAACAACTAAAACAATGAGTGCAACACAAACATTTTCTCTTGATTTTTTAACAGCGTTAAACTTAAAAGAAATAAACGAAGGAACTTCTACTGGTCAAAACCATTTTGCTGCAAGCAATGCGGAGGTAAAAGAAATATACTCTCCAGTAGATGGAAAGTTAATTGGTAAAGTAAAATTTACCACAGAAGAAGAGTACAACCAAGTAGTAAAAACTGCGGAAGAAGCATTTAAAGTTTGGAGAAAAGTGCCATCGCCAAAGCGTGGAGAAATAGTACGCCAATACGGAAATTTATTGCGTGAATACAAACAACCACTTGGCCAATTGGTAAGTTACGAAATGGGTAAAAGCCTGCAAGAAGGTTTGGGTGAAGTACAAGAAATGATTGACATTTGTGATTTTGCGGTGGGATTAAGCCGTCAACTAACTGGCTCAACCATGCATAGCGAAAGACCCAACCACAGAATGTATGACCAATACCATCCGCTTGGAATAGTTGGAATTATTTCAGCATTTAATTTCCCAGTAGCTGTATGGAGCTGGAACAGCATGTTAGCTGCTGTTTGTGGTGATGTGTGCATTTGGAAACCATCGGAAAAAACTCCACTTTCAGGAATTGCTTGTCAATTATTAATGGCAAAAATATTAAAAGAAAATAATTTACCTGAAGGTATTTTCTGTATGGTAAATGGCGATTACAAAGTAGGTGAATTAATGAGCAAAGATGAACGTGTACCATTAATTTCAGCTACTGGTTCTACCCGCATGGGCCGAATTGTTGGCGCTACAGTAGCCCAGCGTTTTGGAAAAGCATTGTTAGAATTAGGCGGAAACAATGCCATTATTTTAACACCTGACGCTAACTTAGATTTAGCCATGGTAGGTGTGGTTTTTGGTGCAGTTGGAACTGCAGGCCAACGTTGCACTACCACTCGCAGGTTAATTATTCACGAAAGTATTTACGATAAAGTAAAAGAAAAATTGGTAAAAGCTTATGCGCAATTAAGTATTGGCAATCCACTTGGAAGCAGTTTAGTAGGACCATTAATTGATAAAGATGCAGTAGCTGCTTATTTAAATTCAATAGAACAATTAAAAGCCGAAGGCGGAAAAGTGCTTTGCGGTGCGGAGGTAATGACAGGCGAAGGTTATGAAAGTGGCTGCTATGTAAAACCAACCATTTGTGAAGCAGAAAACCATTATAAAATAGTACAACACGAAACTTTTGCACCCATTCTTTATATCATGAAATACACCAATTTTGAAGAGGCAATTGAATTGCAAAATGGTGTAAAACAAGGTTTAAGTTCAAGTGTGTTTACCGATAATTTGCAAGAAGCAGAAGCATTTTTAGCTCATTGGGGCAGCGATTGCGGAATAGCAAACGTGAATATTGGTACAAGTGGCGCTGAAATTGGTGGTGCATTTGGTGGCGAAAAAGAAACAGGTGGCGGACGCGAAAGTGGCAGCGACAGTTGGAAAGCCTATATGCGCAGACAAACCAACACCATTAACTATGGTAAAGAATTGCCATTGGCACAGGGTATTAAATTTGATATATAGTTGGTGGTTGTCAGTTGATAGACCATAGACGATAGTTAAAATACTATTTCAAACAATGTCTTTTCACTTTCAAAAACTAATTAATCTTAACATTTTAAAGTGAATAGCAATTTGCATTAGCAAAACTGCATTAAAGCATTAATTTTGCCTATTATTTTTTAAAAGAAATAAATTTAATTATTAAAAATACAATGTCAGAATTTCAACTTGTAATGCCTAAAATGGGCGAAAGTATTGCTGAAGCAACCATAATAAAATGGCTAAAAAACGAAGGTGATGTAATAGCTATTGACGAAACTGTATTAGAAATTGCTACTGACAAAGTAGACAGTGAAGTTCCAAGTCCTAAAGCAGGAATTTTATTAAAAAAACTATATAAAGATGGTGATGTAATAGCTGTTAACATGCCAATAGCAATTATACAATTAGCAGGAAGCGCAAGTGCTGCTCCAGCTTTACCAGTAGTTCAAGCACCAAATATAGTTGCAAAAATAGAAGCAACAGTTCATACTGCCATCAATACTGTAATACCTGTTACGGGAGTTGCTGGTGGCAATAAATTTTATAGTCCATTGGTGTTAAACATTGCTCGTGAAGAAAACGTAAGCATGAGTGAATTAGAAACCATACCTGGAAGTGGAAATGAAGGCAGGGTGACCAAACGTGATATTTTAACTTTTGTAAGTAATAGAGCTGGTGGAATTGCTCAACCTGTTGCTGCTCCTGTGAGTATGCCAGCTGCCATTTCAACTCCAATGATAGAAAGTCCAAAAACTGTTACACCTGCCGATCCTGCTGCTGTTACAAGTGTAAGTGGTGGCGATGAAATTATAGAAATGGATAGAATGCGTAAACTAATTGCCGATCACATGGTAATGAGTAAACATACTAGCCCACATGTTACCAGTTTTGTAGAAGCTGATGTTACAAACATGGTTTTATGGCGCGAAAAAAATAAAAAAGCATTTGAAAAACGTGAAGGTGAGAAAATCACTTTTACGCCTTTATTTATAGAATGTGTTGCCAGGGCAATTAAAGATTATCCAATGATCAATTGCAGTGTAAGTGGCACAAATATTATTAAGAAAAAGAATATTAATATAGGAATGGCAGCAGCATTGCCAAGCGGCAACTTAATAGTTCCTGTAATTAAAAATGCAGACACCATGAACTTAATTGGTATTACTAAATCAGTAAATGATTTAGCAAATAGAGCCAGAGCTAACCAATTAAAACCAGACGATATTTCGGGTGGAACTTTTACCATTACAAATGTGGGTGGATTTGGAAATTTAATGGGAACTCCTATTATTAATCAACCCCAAGTGGCTATTATGGCAACTGGTGTAATTAAGAAAAAACCCGCTGTAATGGAAACTGAATTTGGTGATGTAATAGCCATTCGCCACATGATGTTTTTATCGTTAAGCTATGACCACAGAGTGGTTGATGGTTCATTAGGAGGTAGTTTTTTGCGCAGGGTTGCTGACTATATGGAGCAATGGGACGTAAATAGAGAGTCGTAATTTAGAATTACAGCTAAAAATTATAAAATTTAAAAAAGCTTTTCGAAAGGACGGCTTTTTTTGTGTAAATTGATGTCTATAAAAAATATTTTAAATATTTAACTTATAAAATCCTTTTCAAAACCATAAAAAGCTAGTGAAATTTGAAATTCTAAATTTTTTAATATGGCTTATTTGGAAGCATGTTTTTGTCTTGTTTTTTCCAAATTATTATCACAAAGGTTCTTGACAAGCGTCAAGAAAACACGACCATTTTGACATTTCATTTGTATCTGTAAAAAAAATGCAAATGTTACCATCGGTTGATATCGTAATTTTAAATTATAATGGTAGAAAATTTATTGATGAATGTATTCAAACTGTTCAACAATCAACATACTCCAATAAGCATATTTATGTATTAGATAACGCTTCCACTCACAATGATGTAACTTACATTACAGCAAATTATCCTGCAGTAAAAGTAATTCAAAACCCTAATAATAACGGTTATTGCGCAGCTTATAATTTGGCTTTGCAGTTTTGCACTGGTGATTATATTATTTGTTTAAATAACGATGTTGCGGTAGCACCCAATTGGATAGAAAGCATGGTGGAATTAGCCGAGGCTGATGAATCAATTGCAGCCATTCAACCCAAACTACTTTCCTATTTTAATGAAACTGAATTTGAATATGCAGGTGCTTCTGGCGGAAAAATGGATGTGTATGGTTTTCCTTTTTTACGCGGAAGAGTTTTTGATAGCATAGAAAAAGACAACCAACAATACGACAATATCACTCAAATATTTTGGGCTAGTGGTGCCGCATTATTCATGCGTAAATCGGCTTTAATACACAGCGGCTTTTTTGATGAAACCATTGTTCATCACATGGATGAAATAGATTTGTGTTGGCGCTTAAGAATGGCTGGTTACAAAATTATTGTTCAACCAAAATCTGTAATTAAACACATTGGCGGAGCTACTATTCAAACCAAAAGCTTCAAAAAAATTTACTGGAATCACAGAAATTCCATTTACATCATGCTCAAAAATTATAATTCTAAACATGCGTGGAAGTTTATTCCTGTTCATGTTTTATTGGATTATGTGGCGGTGGCTTATGCCATTATTTCACTCAATTTTGTAATGGCAGCAGGCATATTATCAGCACATTTTTGGTTGTTATCAAACATTTTTTTAATAATAAGTAAGCGAAAAGAAATGCAAGCAATTAGAAAAGTGGGCGATGAAAAAATACTGCCATTTTTATACAGAAAAAGTGTGGTAATAGAATACTTTTTTAAAAGAAACAAAACCTATTCAACTTTAACAAATATAGATTTACATGAAAATATCAATCATTAACGAAGCGCTAAATGGATTATTGGTATTACAGCCCGAGGCATTTGAAGACGAACGAGGTTTTTTTATTGAAGCTTATCGCAAAGATCAGTTTGCTGAATTAGGAATCCATGAAGAGTTTTTTCAAGATAATCATTCACGTTCATCGAAAGGTGTTTTGCGTGGTTTGCATTTTCAGTGGGAACCACCCATGGGAAAGGTGATGCGCGTTACTCAAGGCGAAGCATTTTTAGTGGCTGTAGATATTAGAAAAGGTTCACCAACTTTGGGCCAATGGCATGGTGAAATAGTGAGTGCTGCCAATAAAAAAATGGTGTGGGCACCTGCTGGTTTTGCACGTGGATTTTGTACACTTAGCGACTTTGCTGAAATTCAATATAAATGTAGTGGATTATACAGTAATAAAGCTGAATCGGGCATTTTATGGAATGATCCAGCAATTGGAATTGTTTGGCCAATAGAAAATCCGCAACTTTCAGAAAAAGATAAAGTGGCTCAAACTTTAAATCAATGGTTGAAAACTGAAAACTCAAATAACTTTCAATATGCACGCTGATAAAAAAATAATGATTCTTGGAGGTGCAGGTTATATTGGAACTACGCTAGCGCCTTTTTTAAAAGAATGTGGTTACGATATTACTGTGGTTGATATTGGTTGGTTTGGAAATCATTTACCAGAAGATATTCGTTTTATAAAAGCTGATATTTTTGATTTAAAAATAAATGATTTGAAAGAATTTCATAGTGTTATTTTTTTAGCAGGACTTTCAAATGATCCAATGGCAGAATTTAGCCCAAAGGATAATTTTATTTATAATACTGGATTGCCAGCTTATATTGGTTATTTGGCAAAAGAAGCTGGTGTAAAACGAGTAATTTTTGCTAGTTCATGTTCGGTTTATGGTTACACGCATAACCGTACATTTTCGGAAGACGATATTGCCATTAGCAATTATCCTTATGGCGTTTCAAAACTTCAAGGCGAAAAAGCATTATTAGCATTAGCCGATGAGAATTTTTCTGTAATTTGTTTCCGACAAGGAACTGTTTGTGGTTATTCACCAAGAATGAGACTGGATTTGGCCATCAATACCATGTTTAAAAACGCACTTAAAAACAACATCATTACACTTAGTAATCATAAAATTTGGCGACCTATATTAGGACTTACAGATTTATGCAATGCTTATAAATTAGGTGTTGAGAGCGATTTGGAATTTGGACATGTGATCAATTTGTCATCGTTTAACACCACCATTGGCGATATAGCAAAACAAGTTAAAGAGTTTATGTTAGCATACTGTGGGCTTGAAATAACTATTATCGATTCACACGTTGAAGATTATAGAAATTATAAAGTAAGTATAGAAAAAGCTGAAAATTTATTAGGATTTAAAGTCGTTCAAGATGGGTTAAGCATTATCGATGATTTGTATAAAAACTTAGCCCATTTTAGTGATTTTAACGATGAATCATTTTATAATATTGAAGTTTTTAAAAATTTAATGATGTCGAAACCAATTGGTTCGTAATAGCAAATTATATAAAAATTGGATAAACAATTTAAAATGAAAAAAATACTCATTATAGGCGCAAATGGGCAACTTGGCGCTGATATAAATACCAGTTTAAGCATTAATAAATGTATTACGCTTACGCCAAATCATGAAGAATTAGACATTACAAATTTTGAAAGAGTAAAAGAGTATATTTTACAAAATAAACCTGAAATTATCATCAATACTGCTGCCTATCATCACATAGATAAATGCGAAGAATTTCCATTATTAGCCACTTTAATAAATAACAATGCACCAACTTTTATTTCAAAATTATGCAAAGAAATAAACTGTAAATTGATACATATTAGTACTGATTATGTTTTTGATGGCGCTAAAGAAAAACCATATGTAGAAAGCGATTTACCAAATCCTTTGAACGTATATGGAAAATCAAAATTTGCTGGTGAAAATGAAATTTTAAAAGCAAATAACAACGCACTTATTATTCGTGTTTCGGCATTGTATGGAGTAAATCCATGTAGGGCAAAAAACGGTTTAAACTTTATTCAGTTCATGCTAAAATTAGCAAGTGAACGCGATGAACTTACAGTGGTTGGAGACGAATATGTGTCGCCAACAGCAACTTTTAACATTGCAAATATTTTACCTGAAATAATAGAAAAAGACTTGAGTGGAATTGTTCATTTAACTTCGGAAGGAGCTTGTAGTTGGTATGAATTTGCAAAAGAAATAATGGATTATACCCATACAAATGTAAAAATAAAAGAAGTTACATCGAGCCATTTTCCAGCAAAAACGCCACGTCCAAAATATTCAGTTTTAGAAAATCAATCCTTAAAAAACAATGGCATTCAAAGCATGCCTCATTGGCGAGATGCTTTGCATATTTACTTAAATAAGATTAAAAAATAACAAAAAATTAAAATGATACAAGCTAAGCAACATCAATTTCATATACCTGTAATGGGTCTTGGATTTACCATTGATACTCCAGTAAAAATTGCTCGTTATGGAATAAATTCTGCTATTTCTATTGTAGAAGATAATTTAATAGAACAAATGCGAGAATTTTATTGTAATAAATTGAATTTTCCTTACGAAAAAATAACTAATACAGAGGATGATTACAGGGCTAAAAGAATTACTGCCTATTTAAATTTAGTAGATTATATGGTTCAAGACCAATCGAAAGAATTAAAATCAGAAGCATTTGAACCATTAACAGACATTACAAAATATTTTGAACTATTACCTGAAAATTCTCCTGTAAAAATTAAATATAATCAACTTCAAAAATTAAGTGTAGAAGCTAGAATTAATTTAGAAAATGAATTAAGAAATGAATTAATAAGTGGTTCTATTGAGGTAAATATTATGACCAAAGTTGATAAGCCAAATTATGATAATGAGGGCAATATATTGGGAATAGAATTTTCGGATGCATTATCGGCTTTACGTGGTTTTGCAAATAGTAATTTAAGTTCTGGAGTCATATTTTCGGCTGGTTTAAACCCTCGTTTATACAGCTATTGCGAGTCGTTTCCGGATTTTTATCCTGACAAAAATGGCTATTTAAAAAAGAAAATTATTTTAAAAGTCAGTGATTACAGATCAGCTTTAGTGCAAGGAAAATTCTTAGCAAAAAAAGGTTTATGGGTTTCAGAATATAGAATTGAATCTGGCTTAAATTGTGGCGGACACGCATTTGCAACTGAAGGACTTTTAATGGGTCCTATTTTAGAAGAATTTAAAAACAAAAGAGATGAATTATTTGATGAAGTTTATGCTGTTTGCGAAGCAGCTTTAACAACTAATGGAAAAGGAAAATTTAATACAAAACCAGTATTAAATATTACCGCTCAAGGTGGAATAGGAACTGCCATTGAAAATAATTTTTTTCTTGATTACTATCAATTAAGTAGTATTGGTTGGGGAAGTCCATTTTTATTAGTTCCCGAAGTTACCAATGTAGATAAAGTAACATTAAACAGTTTGGCTACTGCTAAGCCCGATGATTATTTTTTAAGTCATGCTTCACCTTTAGGTGTGCCTTTTAATAATTTTAGAAAAAGCAGTTCAGAAGCACAAAGAATAGAACGAATTGAAAAAGGAAAAGCGGGAAGTCCGTGCTTAAAAAAATTCTTACAGTTCAATACAGAATTTACCAAAACACCCATTTGTACCGCTTCTACAAAGTACCAATATTTTAAATTAAAAGAACTAAAAGAAGCTGGATTAAGTGATGAAAAATATGCTGAACAAGAAAAAATAATTCAAGAAAAAGATTGTTTGTGCGAAGGATTAAGTGTGCCCGCATTATTGGTAAATGACATAGCTGTGCCGTTTAATTTTAATGCAGTAACCATTTGTCCTGGACCTAATTTGGCGTTTTTCTCGGGTGTACATACTTTAAAACAAATGGTGGACCATATTTATGGTAAAACAAATATTTTAAACGATGTGCCAAGGTCAAATGTGTTTATTAACGAACTTAGACTTTATGTAAAATATTTGGTGAATGAAAATAATAATATTTCACATCAATTTAACCAGAAAAAAGAAGATTATATCAATAAATTTAAAGCAAATTTATTAATAGGAATCAACTACTATCAAGAGTTGGCAGAAAAAATGGAAGGCCAAGCCAACGAATTATTTAAAGGCATGCAAAATGAATTAGTACAAATAGAAATTTCATTGCTTGCATTAAAAACTGCTACTGTAACTGTATAAATTATTTAGAGAAATAACATGTTAAATGCTGACTCAAAAGTAGATTTTGCTAAGGAGATTTTGGCTTTAAAAAAAGCTAAAAAAGCAATAATTCTTGCTCATTATTATCAAGAACCAGCTATTCAAGACATAGCCGATTTTGTGGGTGATAGTTTGGCTTTATCAAAACAAGCAGCTAGTACCAATGCCGATATAATTGTTTTTGCTGGCGTACATTTTATGGCTGAAACAGCAAAAATTTTAAACCCAACTAAAAAGGTTTTATTGCCCGATTTAGCCGCTGGTTGCTCGTTGGCTGAATCATGTTCTGCTAGCGATTTTGCTGCTTTTAAAAAGCTGCATCCAAATCATGTTTGTATTACTTATATCAATTGTTCGGCCCAGGTAAAAGCATTAAGCGATATTATTTGTACTTCGTCAAATGCTAAAAAAATAGTGGAATCAATTCCTTTGAATACGCCAATAATATTTGCCCCTGACCGTAATTTAGGAAAGTATTTAATGCATGAAACTGGTAGAGATATTTTACTTTGGGATGGAGCCTGTATAGTTCATGAAGCATTTTCATTCCAAAAATTAATAGTTCTTCATTTATTACATCCAAATGCAAAAATAATAGCACATCCAGAATCTGAAACTGATGTATTAAAAGTGGCACATTTTGTTGGTTCAACTAAGGCCATGTTAGACTTTGTAAAAAACGATGCTTGCACAGAATTTTTAATAGCTACAGAAGTTGGAATTATACATCAAATGATGCATGACGTGCCTCATAAAACATTCATTCCCGTTCCTGCAAAAGAAGACAATACTTGCGCTTGCAGCGAATGCGCATTTATGAAAGTAAATACAATGGAAAAATTATATAACTGCTTATTGAACGAAACTCCTGAAATAGTTCTTTCAGATGAATTGATTCAAAAGGCAATTTTACCATTAAATAAAATGTTGGCATTATCAAATTAACGCAATGGAAAACACAGACATTCTTATTGTAGGTTCGGGCATTGGAGGTTTATCATTGGCTATAAAAATAAATAGCTTAAATCCTGATTTGAAAATTACATTAATTACTAAAGCCGATGCGCTAGAAAGTAATACAAGATATGCTCAAGGTGGCATTGCCGCTGTATTAGATACCATTAACGATTCGTTTGAAAGTCATATAAACGATACTTTAAAATGTGGTGTCGGACTTTGTATAAAACCAATTGTAGAAATGGTAGTTCACAAAGCGCCTGAAAGAATAAAAGAATTGGAAAATTTAGGTGTTCAATTTGATAAAAAATCGAATGGAAATATTCACTTGTCTTTGGAAGGTGGCCATGATGCGCCTCGCATCGCACACCATAAAGATAAAACAGGTTTTGAAATAGAAACAGTTTTGTTAAATGAAGTAAAATCCAGAAAAAATATTGATTTGATTTCACACCAAATAGTCATTGATTTGGTAACAAATAATGACCATGAAAACAAGAAATGTATTGGCGTAAATGTATTTGAACATTTAACCAATAAAATAAAATCCATAGCCGCCAAAACCATTGTATTGGCAACTGGTGGTTGTGGGCAGGTTTATTATAATACCACCAATCCTTTGGTTGCCACTGGCGATGGTTACGGAATGGCTTACCGTGCTGGCGCAATACTAGAAAACATGCGTTTTGTGCAATTTCATCCTACTACTTTATTCCAAAAGAATCACAATGATGTTTCGTTCCTAATTTCGGAAGCAGTTCGTGGTTTTGGCGCTCATGTAATTGATGAAAATGAAAATAGGTTTTTGTTCGTTTATGACAAGCGTGGAGAGTTAGCTACTCGTGATATTGTAAGCGCTGCAATTTTTGAAAACATGAAAGCTAAAAAAACGGATTGTGTGTACTTAGATTTACGTCATTTAAATGCAAAAGCTTTTCAAAATAATTTTCCAGTTATTACCAAAAAATTAACCGAATTAGGCTATCATATTCCTACCGATTTAATTCCAATAGTTCCATCGGCACATTATCAATGTGGTGGAGTAAAAGTAAATGAAAAAGGTCAAACAACTATTGAAAATTTATATGCTTTGGGAGAAGTATCGTGTACAGGATTGCATGGTGCAAACAGACTCGCATCAAACTCCCTTTTAGAAGCGCTTGTTTTTGCCCACGAAGCAGCAGTAAATATTGTAAATAACATTGATTTTTTGAAACAAAATAGTAAAGATTTAACACCAATAACTAAAGAAAATTTAGTGCAATACACTAACTATAATTGGATTCAAAAACAGACTAATTTATTGAAGAAAACCATGAGTGCAGCTACTTTTCAAGCTGTTAATTATAATTATAAAAAGGTACTAGATTTTACAGAACAAATATTAGAAAATATTGAAAGAGAAAACGCTGAAAATTATTATTCCATGGAACTTTTAAACTTACGAAGTTTGGCTACTACAGCTAAAATAATTATTGAAGATATAATTTATTCCAATCAACTAAAACATAAAAATCATTTAGTATTAGAAACAATTTAAACAATGAAACCGAAAAAAATATCATGGGCTGAACCCTATAGAATGAAGATGGTAGAACTTCTAAAAATGACCACCCGCCAACAACGAGTAAAATCAATAAAAGAGGCAGGTTATAACACTTTCTTGTTACATTCAGATGATGTATATATTGACTTACTAACCGACAGCGGAACCAATGCCATGAGCGATAGACAATGGAGCGGAATGTTTATGGGTGATGAAGCTTATGCTGGTAGCAGAAGTTTTTATAACATGGAAAAATCGGTGCAGGAAATATATGGTTACAAGCATGTAATTCCAACACACCAAGGTCGTGGCGCTGAAAATATTCTTTCCAAAATTTTGATAAAAAAAGGAGATATCATACCCGGAAACATGTATTTTACAACTACCCGTTTACACCAAGAATTAGCAGGTGGAAAATTTGAAGATATTATTATTGATGAAGCACATGATCCTATAAACGAACATCCGTTCAAGGGTAATGTTGACTTGAATAAATTAGATGCCATTGTAAAAAAACATGGTGCTGCTAAAATTCCTTATGTGAGCATAGCTACTAATGTAAACTTAGCAGGTGGACAACCAGTAAGCATGCAAAACTTAAAAGAATTACGTGCCTATACCAAAAAACATGGCATTAGAATTATTCATGACATGACACGTGTAGCTGAAAATGCTTATTTTATTCAAGCACGGGAAAAAGGATATGAAAAAGTTTCCATCAAAGACATTGTAAAAGAAATTTGTTCTTATACTGATGGTGCTACCATGAGCGCAAAAAAAGATGCATTGGTAAATATTGGTGGATTTTTGGCAACTAACGAATTAGACACCTATGAAAAAGCAAGAAATTTAGTGGTAGTTTACGAAGGAATGCCAACCTACGGAGGTTTGGCCGGACGTGACATGGAAGCCATTGCTATAGGCATTAGAGAAAGTATAGATGACCACCATCAACATGCACGTGTTGGTCAGGTTTTATACCTTGGAAACAAAATGATAGAATATGGAATTCCAATTGTTAAACCAATTGGTGGACATGGAATTTTTGTGGATGCAAAAGCATTTTTACCTCATATTCCGCAAGATCAATTTCCAGCTCAAACACTTGCAGCAGAAATATACATAGAATCAGGTGTTAGAACCATGGAACGCGGTATAGTGAGCGCAGGACGAAAAGCAAATGGACAAAACTATAATCCAAAATTGGAGTTGGTTCGTTTTACCATTCCTCGCAGGGTTTATACCCAAGCGCACATGGATGTAATAGCTGAAGCAACTGCCAATGTTTATGAAAAAAGAAACAAAATAAAAGGAATGAAAATGGTGTATGAACCTGAATATTTAAGGTTCTTCCAAGCTCGTTTTGAAAAACTATGATTAACCAACAACTGATATCGCCAAGGCACATAGCTGTTATTGGAGCTTCTGAGCACGAATCAAAGCCTGGAGGAAAGGTGTTGTTTAATTTAGTAAACGGTGGCTTTAAAGGCAAGATTTATGGCGTAAATCCTAAACAATTAAATATTGATGGAGTTATACCTATTAAAAATATATCTGATTTGCCTGAAATTGATTTAGCTATTTTAGCTATTCCAGCTGAATATTGTATTCCAGCGGTAAAAGATTTAATACAAAAAAACACCAAAGCATTTATCATTTATTCCTCAGGTTTTGGTGAAGCTGGTGAAAAAGGAAAATTGTTAGAGAATGAATTAGTTGAAATAATAACCCGTGCAAATGCTTGCTTAATTGGGCCAAATTGCATTGGTGTGATCAACGAAAACTATAAAGGAGTTTTTACCACTCCAATTCCAATATTTGATTCAAAAGGATGTGAGTTAATATCAAGTTCAGGGGCTACAGCAGTATTTATAATGGAAGCTGCTAAGTCAACAGGATTAAGGTTCTCCAATGTTTATTCTATAGGAAATGCTTCACAAATATCGGCTGAAGATATTTTAGAACACATGGATAAAACTTTTGATAGCAATAGTCCAAAAGTTAAATTATTATACTTAGAAAGCATTCGAAATCCTTTTAAATTATTGAAGCATGCTTCATCATTGATAAGAAAAGGTTGTAAAATAGCCGCTATCAAATCAGGTCATTCAGATGCTGGAGGAAGAGCTGCTTCATCGCATACTGGTGCTTTAGCCACTTCCGATATTGTAATCAGAGCCTTGTTTAAAAAAGCAGGAATTATGTATTGCAGTGGCAGAGATGAATTAATTACTGTAGCAGGTATTTTTCAAAGCAACGCTTTAAAAGGAAATCGAATGGCCATTATTACCCATGCAGGGGGTTCGGCTGTAATGCTTACCGATGCATTGTGTAGCAGAGGAATGGAAGTTCCATTCATAAATGCAGAAAAATCGGCAGCACTTTTAGCAAAATTAAATCCTGGTTCTTCCGTTTCAAATCCCATTGATTTTTTAGCCACTGGAACAGCCAAACAACTTGGAGAAATTATTGATTTTTGTGAAACATTAGATGAAATAGATGCAATAATTGTAGTGTTTGGAAGTCCGGGATTGTTTAACGTTAGGGACGTTTATCAATTACTAGACGAAAAAATGCAAACCGGTTTAAAACCAATTTTTCCTGTATTGCCATCATTGGTAAATGCAAAAGAGGAAATAGAATTATTTATATCAAAAGGAAGAATAAACTTTTCGGATGAAGTAATTTTAGGAAGAGCGCTTCCGCATGTTTATAAATGTACAGCGCCAACTTTTGGAATGACCCATTTAATGGAAATGGAAACTGCCACCATTAGAAGTATCATTAGTCAAGCGCCAAATGGTTATTTAACTGCGGAGCAATGCAATGAATTATTGAATGCTTGTGGCATCAATTTGGTTAAAGAGCATTTATGTTATAATCATGATGAAATCACAACACTTTCAAAATTTATACGGTTTCCTGTAGTAATAAAAGTACTAGGGCCACTTCATAAAACTGAAGTAAATGGGGTAACTTTAAATGTAAACAGTGAAGATCTATTGCACAGTGAATTTGATAGAATGATGGCTATTACTGAGGCAAAAGGTGTGCTTATTCAACCCATGGTTTCGGGCGAAGAATTATATTGCGGAGCAGCCAAACAAGGAAATTACGGACATTTGATATTAGCGGGTTTAGGTGGCATTTATGTAGAAGTTTTAAAGGATATTTCCTATGGTTTAGCTCCGCTAAATATACTTGAAACTACCAATATGATTCACTCATTGAAAGGTTATGAAATAATAAAAGGTTATAGAAAAAGAGAAGGCGTAAATGAAGAATTATTTGCTGATGCAATTATGCGAATAGCTTCATTGGTATGTCTTGCACCTGAAATTTCAGAATTAGATATTAATCCATTCAGAGGAAATATGAAGGAATTAGTAGCAGTAGATGTTAGGATAAAAATTGATAAGTCGTTTTAAAAAATGAAGATAAAACCAATCCATATTTTTATAGTTTTAAGTTTAAGTTTTTTAATTTATTCTTTTAGCATTTATATACATCCAATATATGCTAAAACCGAAGCGAATATTAATATAGAAAAAGCCATTAGCGGCAGATTAGTTTGGCAAAAATATAATTGCCAAAGTTGTCATCAATTTTATGGTTTAGGTGGATATATAGGAACTGATTTAACCAATATTTATTCAGCAAAGAATAAAGGAAATGCAATAATAAAGGCAGTAATTTTAACAGGAAATGATGCTATGCCAGCTTATCATTTATCGGAAAATGAATTAACAGATTTGATGGAATTTTTCAAACAAACCAATCAAAGTGGCAGGGCTGATTATAATAATTTTACAATTTATAACAACGGAATGATAGAACGAAAATGATTAAACAAATAAATTTTGGTAAATTATTTTTTGCATTTGCCTTGCTATTACTGCTAGCAGGTATTGTGTTTGGATTATTGGCATCTTATGTTTATATAAATCCTAAATTTTTAAAAGATTCATTGGGGTTTTCAGCGCTTAGGCCCTTGCATGTTTCCTTGGTAGTTTTTTGGATTATATTGGGAGCTACAGCAAGTGTAATTAGTGGCATGCAGTTAATCAATCCAAATGCATTTTCTAGTAAAACTGTTGCTTTACAGTTAGCACTCTGGATGATAGCAATTATTGGTATTGTAATTGGTTATTTTAACCAAGAATTTGGCGGTAGAGAATACTGGGAATTTAATCCTATTTGGGCATTGCCAATTGCAATATCGTGGTTATTGTTTTTATATAACTTTTTAAAAACTGCGCTTAAAATAAAAAATTGGCCTGTCTATATTTGGATGTGGATGACAGGCATTATCTTTTTCTTATTTACTTTTATTGAAAATTACCTTTGGATTTTCCCCTATTTCAGGGAAAACTTCATTACCGATATGACCATTCAGTGGAAAGTAAATGGTTCGTTAGTGGGTTCGTGGAATCAAATTATTTATGGCACTGCTTTTTTCTTAATGGATAGAATTAGTGGGAATAATAAAGTGGGTTACAGTAAACTTTCTTTCGCCATGTTTTTCCTCGGTTTGTTTAACCTCATGTTTAATTGGGGTCATCATATTTACACCCTTCCAACCGAATATTATATTAGGTATATTGGTTATGTAGTTAGCATGACAGAATGGATTTTCTTTATTAGAATAGTTTATTCGTGGAGGTCAACTTTAAACGATATAAACTCCAATTATAATTACTATCCATATCGTTTTATTATGGCTTCCGACTTTTGGGTTTTTTTAAATATGGGACAAGCTATATTAATGTCAATTCCCGCTATTAATATTTATACGCATGGCACGCATGTTACTGTTGCGCACGCAATGGGAACCACCATTGGAATAAATACCATGATTCTTTTTGCAGCTTGTTTTACTTATTTTAGTAAGCACTCCAAAACGTATGGCAAATCAAATAAACGCTTAAATATTGCTTTTTGGATTGTTCAAATTAGTTTATTAATTTTTTGGATTTCATTAAATATTGCTGGAATAAAAAAGGGAATTTGGCAAGTTACAAACAGTACTATTTCTCACCATGATATGATGAAAAGCTTGATGCCTTGGTTTCAAACTTTTACTTACTCTGGTGTATTATTAATGATATCATTGGCTTTTTTATGCATCACTATTTTATACCATTATGTTAAAAGTATAGTTAGTCAAAAAGCCAATTAATTAAACAAAATATAACGATTTTAAAGAGAAAAAAACTGTGCTAAGTATTACAAAAATATTTCATTTTGAAGCTGCTCACACCATTTCGTGCTATCATGGTCAATGTAAAAATATTCATGGTCATAGTTATGAATTACATGTTACTATAACTGGTGAAGAACTCAATGATTACAATATGTTGATAGACTTTAAAGAGCTAAAAAAAATAGTGGGATTAAATGTTACAAACGATTTTGATCATGCACTAATTTTGAAAGCTAGCGATGAAAATATTGCAAATTATAAAACTTTAAATACTAAAATTCATTGGCTAAATGCTGAGCCAACAGCGGAGTTTTTAATTATGGAAATTGCCAAAAGAATAATGGAAAATTTGCCTGAAAAAATTAAACTAAAAAAACTAAAACTTTTTGAAACTGCAAGTTGCTACGCAGAGTGGGAAAATGATTAGCATTGAATAATTTTTAATAGTTAATTTTTTTCTCAATTCTACATCATTTATCACCGAATTAGTTGATAGCTGTCAACGAATTTGTAGTTTTCTTCTTACACCTTTGATATTATAAATTGAAGGAGATGAAATTTAGCATAAAATACATGTATTTGTCCATGGTTTTTATAACCATTGTATCCTGTACCAAAACCCAAACAATTGTGGAAGATCCTATTGCTCCAAAAGGAATTTTGAATATTCAAATTTCTCATGAAGTAGATGGAAAAGCATTGATTTTTGATTCCATGTTATACCATAACAATGCCAATAATTTTTACAGTGTTTCGCGTGTAAATTATTATATTTCTAATGTTAAATTATGGGGTAAGGGCAATAATAATTACTTATTTGATTCCATCATGTTTATTGATGCGAGTTTAAAATCAATCAACTTCAATTTATCAAGTGTACCAGTTGGCAATTATCAATATATTTCGTTTAATATTGGAATAGATGCTGCAAGAAATATTCATAATACCATTCCAAATTCACCAGAAAACATTTCCATGCTTTGGCCCGATGTAATGGGTGGGGGTTATCATTTTTTAAAACTAGAAGGAAAATATTTGGATTCGTTAAATAATGAAAAAGGAATTGCCATTCATATTGGTTTAAATTCATCGTTGGTTTATCAAAACCCAATTATAAAAGACATCAATATTGCTGAAAACAAAACTACCAACTTAAGCTTGGCAATGAATTTAAACGAATGGTTTACCAATCCTTATGCTTTTAATTTTGACATAGATGGTAACTATACAATGGGCGATTCAACCGCTATGAATTATATTAAAAACAATGGTAATGATGTATTTTATGCAAAGTAAATTTTTAAAAATAAGCTTAATTGTTTTAGTGAGCTTGATGTTTTCATGTACCAAAAACCCAAGCAATGATCCTGAAATAAATTACTATAAACCCACACCTTATAAGATACAAATTCCGGCTGGTTTTCCTGAATACAATGTTTTATCTATTGCTAATCCATTAACAGTAGAGGGAATTGCTCTTGGCAAAAGTTTTTATTTCGACCCCATTTTATCAACCAATGGTAGAAGTTGTAATTCTTGTCATTTCAAGGAAAATTCGTATTCAATTCCAATTTATAATGCAAAAAATGGATTTAAAATTAGCGTGCCTCCACATGTAAATTTAGCTTTTAAAAAGAACTATAATTGGACAGGTTCAGAATTAAGTTTAGATACTTTATGCATGGGCGATTTTGCTCCTGAATTTTTCAATTCAGATTCAGCCACTTTATATGCAGCACTTTACAAACACCCATTTTATAAAGATGCTATTTACAAAGCGTTTTTAATTAACGATATTTACACACTAAATTTCAAACAGCTTCAAAAGAAAATTGCTTACGCTATTTCACAATATTTAAGAACTAAAATTAGCGTGAATTCAAAATACGATCAATTACAATTAGGAACTGCTAGGTATACTGATGAAGAATGGGAAGGTTATAATATATTTTTTACCGAAAAAGGCGATTGTTTTCATTGTCATCAACCACCACTTTTTAGCGATAATGAGTTCCATAATAATGGCGTAAGTGCTACTTTTGAAGGCTTTGACGCAGGCCGTTGGTTAGTTACTAATAACAAATCTGATATAGGAAAATTTGCAACTCCAACTTTAAGAAATTTAAGTTTTACTGCTCCATATATGCACGATGGACGCTTTAAAACATTGGAAGAAGTAGTGGAATTTTATAATGCTGGAGTTAACTATTCGCCAACTATTGATCCTATTAGTAGTAGTAAAAAAGCACCTAGTTATCAATTGAATTTAAGTACACAACAAAAAGCATCGTTGTTAGCATTTCTTAAAACTTTAAGCGATGATAGTTATGTAAAATAGGTTTTTAAATTTTAAAGCTGTAAAAATTTCATAGCTTTGAAGCCTCATGGAGAAATTTTATTTATCAACTAAAAAAAGCACCCAAGTAAGGGCTAAAAAACATTTAGGGCAGCATTTTTTAAATGATGAAAACATTGCTTTTAATATTGTTAAAGCATTTACTGATCAATGTGAAACACCCGATATATTAGAAATTGGTCCGGGAATGGGCGTTTTAACAAAGTATTTGTTAGAAAATAAAAATTTCAATACTTGGGCCATTGAATTAGATAAAGAATCAATTCCATATTTAAATACCAATTTCCCACAGTTAGCAAATCGTTTAATTGAAGCTGATTTTTTGGCTTTAAATTTCGATGATCATTTTCAAAATAAATTTAGTTTAATAGGCAATTTCCCCTATAATATTTCTTCGCAAATTGTTTTTACTTTAATTGATAAGCGCGATAAAATTCCATTAATGGTGGGCATGTTTCAAAAAGAAGTAGCTGAAAGATTAGGAGCCAAACCTCGCACCAAAGATTATGGAATTTTAAGTGTGATTACACAAGCCTATTTTGATGTAGAATACCTGTTTACAGTTGACGAACATGTATTTATTCCACCTCCAAAAGTAAAGTCGGGAGTGGTAAGATTAACACGTAAGAAAACTGAATTAGGTTGCGACCCCAAGAAGTTTAAACAAGTAGTAAAATTGGCCTTTAACCAACGCAGAAAAAAATTAAGCAACGCCATAAGTTCACTCGTTAGCGATAAAAGTTTAATAGTAAATTATGCCGATAAACGAGCTGAGGAATTAAGCGTAGAAGACTTTGTAAAACTCACGCACATTTTATTAGGAGCGTAATAAATTATTTGAATCTGATTTGAGATTTCTTATCTAATTTGTTTATGTGAACCATCGCAGTTGGGCATTCTTTTAGATAATCCACAAGTGCAATCGGTTAATCCTTTTCCTTTAAAAATTAGTGGAATGCTGTTTTCAATTCTAAGTTCAATTGTTTTAGGTTGCTTGGGTGCTGAAAAATAAAGTAAATATCCTCTTTGTCTGCCTGGAGTTAATGCTTCAAAAGCAGTTTTTAAAGCAGGATTTTCAGCTAATTTATTTTGAAATTCTGCAACTATTTTATATTCAACATGTTTTTTAAGTTCCACTTTTAAGCCTGCTTTATCTACTTCAATGGCTTCAAAAATATATGCTTTTAAAATGGGTTTTAAATCCACTATTTCTTGACTATTTGTAAACCTAATTTGTCGACCAGCTTGTACATTTTCTGTTTGTTGAATAAGCAAATCATTGGCATCATTTAACAAAGCGCCTTTAAAAAACAAAAGTGCACAGTAATCTTTAAACGCATGAATTAAAACAATATTGCTGTTTTGGTGAGTGTAACACGGAACTTTCCACTTTAATTCTTCAGTAAGGCCACAATCAAGAACAATTGATCTCAATAGTTCCAATTCTTTATGCCATTTTTTAACATTACTAAAATAAAAATCAACGCTTGAATTCATATTAATTACTCATTTTTTTTGACTATAGACTAATGGCTATTTACTTAATAAATTGGAAAAATAAAAGGGTTTGAAATCAATCATCTCAAACCCTTTTTATTAATATTTAAATTCAAATTTTATATAGAAACTAAAGATTCTAATAATAATTTTTTTACTTGAATTTTTATTGCATTGGCATCAAAACCACATTCAGCATATAGTTCTGATTGTTCGCCATGTTCAGTAATTTTATCAGGCATTCCTAACATTTTAACATGGGCAGAATAATTATTTTCAGCCATAAATTCTAAAATGGCACTTCCTGCACCACCAACTATTGTTCCGTCTTCAACGGTTATAATTTTATTGAATTTAGCAAAAACTTCATGCAACATTTCTTTGTCAATAGGCTTCACAAACCTTAAGTCGTAATGTGCTACATTTATTCCTTCCTCAGTTAAACTATTGATAGCTGAAGCGGCCAAATTACCTGCAGTTCCAAACGAAATGATAGCAATGTCATCACCATCTTTAAGTTTACGTCCTTTGCCAATTTCTAATTCTTTTAAAGGAGTTTTCCAATTTGGATTGGTACCATTTCCTCTTGGGTAACGTATAGAAAAAGGACCCGCATTTTTATCTAAAGAAGCAGTATACATTAAGTTACGCAACTCTTCCTCATTCATGGGAGCAGAAACTACCATATTTGGAATACAACGCATAAAGGGAACGTCTATCATTCCATGATGAGTTTGCCCGTCAGCGCCAGCCAAACCTGCTCTATCCATACAAAATACAACATGTAATTTTTGCAAAGCAACATCGTGAACTACTTGGTCAAATGCACGCTGCATAAACGATGAATATATATTACAAAAAGGAACTAATCCTTGAGTAGCCAATCCAGCAGAAAAAGTAACTGCATGTTGCTCCGCAATTCCAACGTCAAATGCTCTGTCTGGCATTGCTTTCATCATAATATTTAATGATGAACCAGAAGGCATGGCAGGAGTAATTCCTACTATTTTTTTATTTGCTTCAGCTAATTCCACTAACGTATGTCCAAATACATCTTGGTATTTTGGCGGTTGTGGAATTTCTGAAATAGTTTTATAAATTTCACCTGTAACTTTATCAAATAAACCGGGTGCATGCCATTTAGTTTGATCTTTTTCAGCCAATGAATAACCTTTGCCTTTTACGGTAACACAATGCAATAGTTTAGGTCCAGGAATTTTCTTTAAATCATTCAAAACTTTTACTAAATGGTTCACATCATGTCCATCTACTGGGCCAAAATACCTGAATCTTAACGATTCAAACATGTTACTTTGACGAAGAATTCCTGATTTTAAAGTATCGTGTACTTTACTGATTACATCGCTTGAAAATTTTCCAACTTTATCTAATTTATTTAAAGCTTTCCAAACGTCATCTTTGAATTTATTATAGGTTGGCGAAGTAGTGATATCGGTTAAATATTCTTTTAAAGCACCAACATTTGGGTCAATACTCATGCAATTATCATTTAAAATAACAATGATATTACTGTTCTCAACTCCAGCATGATTCAAACCTTCAAAAGCCAAACCTGCAGTCATGGCACCATCGCCAATAATAGCTACATGTTGTCTATCAAACTCCCCTTTTAAACGAGATGCAACTGCCATGCCTAGAGCAGCAGAAATAGAAGTTGAGGAATGTCCTACACCAAAAGTATCATATTCACTTTCTGCTCTTTTAGGAAATCCTGAAAGACCTTTGTAAACTCTATTTGTATAAAAATTATCTCTTCTTCCTGTAAGAATTTTATGCCCGTATGCCTGATGTCCAACATCCCAAACCAATTGATCATAAGGAGTATTGAATGCATAATGTAACGCAACTGAAAGTTCTACAACTCCCAAACTTGCACCAAAATGCCCACCATAAACAGATACAGTATCAATTATATATTGACGTAAATCAGTGCAAACATTCACTAGGTCAGCTTCTTTTACTTTACGTAAATCGGCTGGAAACTTAATTGGTTCTAAATATTGTCCGGCTTTTATTTCCATAACTCCTTATCAAACGAAAATAATTGAATTTTGTTTGCATGTTTTTTTTTGTTTTTATCAAACCGCAAAATAGTTGAATAAAATATCATTTAACAATGCTTTTTATTAGTCAATTAACAATTTTTGAGAATAGAAAACTTCCTCATTATTGATTGTAATAAAATGCATTCCTTTAGGTAATTCCGATATATCAATAGCATTGATATTTGAATTCAAGGTTTTAACTAATAATATTTTACCAGTTAAATCAACAATTATAATCTCTGTATTTTTGGTATTAAAAGAAAGGTTTTCAATGTGTAAAATATTTTTTGCTGGGTTAGGATACACACTGAATAATGGTTTGCCATTTAAATCATTGATACTATTTTTCCCCCCTACCACATAAAAGTCAATGATACTTGAATCAAGTCTTTCAACTGGAAATGAAAGCCCGGCTATTGTAATCCAAGAACGAATAAATACTTTAATTTCATAATGATTAAAATGAGTAGAATCTGGTTTTCCTTCTAATAAAGCGCAACCTTTTTCACCACCTTTCCAAGTACAATTTGGTTTATTACATGACCAAGTAAATCCTGTAGGAATGTTTTTAATTAAGTCAACCCTTGCCGAATCAATGGTAGCATTGTAATTTTGACCGGAATAGTAAATAATGGTATCTTTGGGTGTTTTAAATGAAATTACTGTTGAATAATTTGATCCTACTGTGCCATCGGGTGCACGACTAGGACTTATTCCATCTGTGTTCCAATCAGGATTAGGAATACATTGTGAGTATGAAGTAATGGTTGCTAAACAAAGCAATATTAATAAATATTTTTTTTGCATGGTTTTTATTGATTAGTTCAAATGTATATAAGCTTTTGAAATAATTTCAAATATTTTTTCACTTGCGCCAGTATTTTTTAAAATTTGTTGTTGCGCATTGTTTCCAAATTTTTGTCTTAAATTGTTATTTGTGATTAAACTATTCATGTATAAATCAAATTCTGATTGATTTTTTACACTGATGGCAGCAGCATTTTTTACAAATTCAATGGCTTCAGGAAAATAATCTAGCTCATTTCCGAAAATTATTGCATTGCCAAAAGTAGCAGCTTCCAATATATTATGCAATCCTTTTGGTTTAAATCCTCCTCCAATAAATGATATATCAGCGTATTTATAAATTTTGTTAAGCATCCCAATATTATCTATCAATAGCAAATCGAAGTTGGTTATTAAAGTTTCATTTGTTTTACTAAATCTAATTATTTTTTCAGAAAAAGTGGATTCAATAGCTGCTAATTGATTTTCAAAAACAAAATGTGGAGCTATGATTATTTTAAGGTTTTCATTTTTGAATTTTGCTAAATAATTAGCTAATAATTGTACCTCAAATTCATAACTGCTTCCCAAAACTAAGAGTAAATTTTCACCTTTAAATTGGTTTATTAAATCAATATTTTCAATTAATTGAAAAGCATTATAAACCCTGTCAAATCTTGTATCTCCGGTAGTTTGTACATTTAAAATATCAATGCTTTCAAGCAATGTTTTACTTGATTCATTTTGAGTGAAAATATAAGTAAAGTTTGTTAAAATATTTTGATAAAACACAGCGTATTTTTTAAAATAAACTTGCTTTGAGTGAAAGCTAGCAGCTATTAAAAAAGTAGGAATATTTTGTTTTTTAAGTTCATTTAAGTAAAAAAACCAAAAGTCATATTTAACCCAAAAAACCAATTCAGGTTTAAATAAATCAATTAGTTTTTTTGCGTTTTTCTTTGAATCGTTTGGTAAGTAAAAAATAAAATCTGCAATCGAATCATTTTTTCTAATTTCATAACCCGAAGGCGAAAAAATGGTAATAATATATTTGTAATTTGGAAAGTTAATTCTCAACTTTTCTATAACAGGACGTGCTTGTTCAAATTCTCCTAATGATGCTACATGAAACCAAATTGATTGCCTTGTATCACCTTTTAATGATTGAGAAATATGGCTAAAAATATTTTTTCTGCCATTTACAAATTGCTTTGCTCTTTGGTTAAAAGGAGCAATGATTTGTAGCAATAAAAAATATGAATTGGTACTAATTACATAAAGAAAATAACCTATATAATTTAACATGTTTTTATCGGTTAGCGCTAAAGTTAAATTCTTCTTTTTTTGAACTTAAATATATTGGAATCATCCAAGCAAAACGAAATGCTGTATAATTATCTTGTTTTGAATTCAAATCATATTGGCGAGTATCGTAGTTGTATTCCCGCAAATTTTTGGTGTATGCTTGCGCAAAATCAACGCCAACATAAAAGTTAATAAGTCTGCTTTCAGAATGAAAATAATAACCAATGAACTGATTAAATGCAAGTCCACCATGTAACCTATCATAGCCTCGTTGATTCACTTCATTTAATTGTGCAACTGTATTTTGCGGAATATTGAAATTTAAATAATGCATTAAATAACCCGCACCAATTTGCAATAAAATACCATGGTTTTTATTGAACCTACTTACCGGAATTATTTTACCAATTCTACCAAAAGCAGTAAAGCCTCTCATCGATAAATCGACAGTAGCGGGAGCTCCATTATTATCATTAAAAGTATAATTATTGCTATTGGTTAAATTCACCAAATCGGCAGTATTTTTCAAATTGCTAGAAAGCATAAAACTACTTTCAGCACTCAATAACCAATTTGTTTGAGATTTATAATTAATACCAAAACCCAAACCATGACTTAATCCATACATTTTTTCCCAATCACCACCAGGAAATTGTCCATTATAAATAAATTGAAAATTGAAAATTTTATTGCTAAAATCATCTCCTTTTTTTTGTGCAATTGCAAATGATTTTATAAAAACAAAAAGTATTAAAAGTGAGTATTTAACTTTATTTAACATGTTAAACTTTTTTAAATAGTGAGATTTAAATTACTTTTAAATAATATTCCATTTGTTTTGCCAAAAAATACAAATCTTTATTATTACCAGTATCTATAGTCATGTCAAATAATTGGGTGGCAAGGTTCATTTGAGCTCCTAATTGATATTTAGCTTTACTTAATACCGATATTCCTAACAATGCCAATGTTTCTTCATTATAAATATTAAATAATATATCAAATTTCATGTCCAAAAATCTTCCAATTTTATCGGGATCTGGTAAGTTAAAAAATGTAAGATTGGTATTTAAAAACAATTCGCTGCTAATATGCGGAATACGTTTATATGGCATTTCTTTTTGGTTAATAAAACCAAGTAAATAAACCTTTTTGCCCTCACTCCTTAAATCACTTGCAAACTGCTGAACTTTCTTTTCATTTTGCATGTCTTCAGCATTATAAATTATTCCAATTTCATTGGCTTTATCAAATGACATAAAAGCATGTTTTTCCTTTTTAGCTTTTATTTGATTGGCTAAAATAATTTTTCCGAAAAAATTCTTTATTTGATTGAACATATCTAAAATCGATTAATCATTAATAAGCAATTTTACATAAAAAAGTGGATTTCGCAACTTTGCTCTCAAATCTAAATCTTCAAACATGCAACTTATTGTTTCGCGAAGTGCTTTGTTTTTATTTGCTTTATTCACCACAAAATTAAATAACCACGGGTATTTACAGAGTTTTTGCATGGTATGACTTAACTTTAATTCATCCCACTGTCTATCGTAAAAAGCTTTGTCGTAGGTTTGATTAAATTCAGCACTAAAATTATTTTGTTTAATACAATTTTGAATGTGTGCAGCCGCTAACATTCCACTGTACATGGCATTACCTATTCCTTCGCCAGTAAATGGGTCTATTAAACTTGCTGCATCGCCAGTTAGTAGAAAATTATTTCCACTTATCACACGTTTTTTGCTGCCTAATGGCAATCCCCATCCTTGAATATTATTGACCAATTTTGCATTGGCAAAACGGTGTTTTATTTTAGGATTATTGGCAATTGCTCGCAACATGTCTTCCTTTAAATTTACCTTTTTGGCACTTACCGATGAACTTAACATACCTGCACCAACATTGGCTTGCCCATTTGGTAAAGGAAAAATCCAAAAATATCCAGGCAGTAATTCCTCTAGGAAATGAAGCTCAATAAAATTTTGATCATGCAGTTCAGTTACACCTTCATAATAAGCCCTGATTCCAGCACAATAATGGTCATTTTCTTTTTTTATAGCTGATAATTTTTTAGCTACTAATGAGCGGTCGCCTTCTGCTCCAATGAGCATTTTTATATTTTTTATTTCAAATGTTTCAATCTTATTTTTTAACTGAATTGTTATTTCATCATTCGTTTTAATCACATCTAATAATTCAGTTCCATCTAAAACATTTGCATAATTTTTATCTAATTTGCTAAATAAACTGGCATCAAAATCTATGCGTTTACTAATAAATCCTGGCGCATGTGTTTCTTTACTTACATCTGACTTAAATGGAATGTCTATAGATTTTCCATTTGGCGCAACAAATTTTACACCCCAACTTGGCATAAACTGATTGCTGTTATTATTATAATCATCAATCATTTCAGGATTCAGCTGCTTCATTACATAAACTACTTTGCCGCTTAAAGCATCGCCACAAACTTTATCGCGTGGAAAAATAGCCTTATCTATGATTGTATGGGGAATTTTGTTTTTTGCTAGAAAAAGCGAAGTACTGCAACCTGCCGGTCCCGCTCCAATTATTACTATGTCGGTTGGTTTCATTTAATGGTTTGCAATTTAAAAAAAAGTAACACTTTTTTAGTTTTAAATAATCGCCTCTATAATTTTAATTTAAAAACAAAAAGCCATTGAACATTTTTGTTCAATGGCTTTGCTATATTTTTATTTTAATTTATTAAAATGGTAAATCGTCTGAAGTACTTTCATCACTGCTAAACGACATGTTTGTAGGTGCATCGGTATGATTGTTTTGTGGTGTACTTGGTTGAGTTGGATGAATAGGAGCGGATCCTGCTGGTGTAACTTTCCAAGCATTTAAATTGGTAAAATACCTACCATTATATTCTTTGCTTTCAGCATCAAAACTAACCACTACTTCTTGACCAATGCTATAAGGGTTTTGGTCAATTTTAGTTCCCATTAAACCAAACATTACCTTTTTAGGGTATTGGTCACCTGTTTCAATTAAAAACTCTTGCTTACGCCATTGGCCGTTTTTTCCTTCACCGGTAACTACTGGTAACGATAAAATTACTTTTCCTTTCAAATCCATACTGCAAATAAAAACTTTATTTTTAAAATATTATTTGATGTGTAAAACTTTTTTTGAATGAAAAAAAAATTTTACACTTTAATTTTTATTTTTAATTAAAAATTGATTAATTAACTCATTTAATTTTTTATTTACAGTGTTTAAGGTGCCTTTGAATAATTTTTTGAAAAATATTTTTTGAAAAAATGGCATTTTTTAAGGTTATCGCTTTGAATATATTAAAAAATTTACAGTTAAAAAAGAAAAAAATGCGCATTAATTGTATTTTTTTTAAAAAAGTAATTTTTTTTGCTTTAACATTGTATTAACTAAAAAAAACAATTATGGTAAAAATTTACAAAACAATTCTTTTCATTTTATTTATTGTTTCAATAAATAATTTAAACGCTCAGATTACGCTTAACGCTACATCTGGAACTACTACAGGTAGCTACACCACACTAAAAGCTGCCATTATTAACATTAACAATGGAACCCATCAAGGTATCATTGATATTAGGGTACATGATAATACCACCGAAACTGATAGTATCAGTTTAGATTCTACTTCAAATCCTACTGGATCTAATTATACATCCATTTTAATTAGACCAGCAGATACTGCAACAGTTGTTAAAAATATCAATTGTAGCGCTGGTGGTACTACAATTTTCAAATTAAATGGAGCTGATAATGTTACAGTTGATGGTAGGGTATTATCTAGTGGCTCAACTTCATTATTAAAAATTAATTCAACTGCAGTTATAACTGCGTCATACAATATTCGACTTATCAATGGAGCTCAGAACAATACTTTTTCATTTTTGCAAAGTAATTGTATTTTAAATCCAGCATCTGGTGTTACTATCATTCATGTTCTTTTTTCGTCAGGAACTTCTACAACTGGGAATTCATCAAACACATTTAAAAACAATGTATTTACTGGTGGTTCTCAAGGTTTTCAATTTGGGGGTTCTGCAGCTGCAGCCACTCAAAATAATTTATTATACCAAAACATTATTCAAGATTATAAGACATTAGGAATTTTATTATCAAATGGAATTGGTTCAGTTACCATTGATTCAAATGTGATAAAACACAATGGTACTTTTAATTCCATTGAAACTGCTGGGCTATATGGTATTGATATTAACTTTATCATTAGTAATTCTACAATAAACATCACACGAAATACCATTGCTGATTTATCATTTAGTGCAGCCGTTTCTACAACAGGATTTTATGGAATTAGAATATTCCCTCAAACTGCAGGTGTTACACTTGCCGATGTAAATGTTTATAATAATGCCATCAGTTTAACAAGAACAAATAGCACTGTAACAGGAAATCAAATTTTTCAAGGCATAAGATTTTCTGGAACACAACCTGTTAATGTTAACATAATCAACAATACAATAAGAATAGGTGGGTCTACAACAACGGTATTAGCTGGGGCAATTAATTCAATAGGCATAATGAAAGCAAATACCAGCGTAACTTCGTCTTTTGTATCAAGAAATAATGTTGTTATTAATGAAAGAGTAACTAACAATGGGGGTTGTGCAGGGTTTTGGCTTAGTTCAACTGCAGGAACAAATAATGTTGACTATAATAATTATTACGTTCCTTCAGGTAATTATAATGCAATTTGGCTTACTGGTGCTCATACTACAACAGCTACGTTTAGAACAGCAGCAACTCCAAATGAACAAAACACAACATTTGATTTTGTAAATTTTGTTAGCAGTTCTAATCTTTCATTAGCGGGTTCCTCTATTAATAATTATGTGGTAATGAACTGCCCTCGTTCTTCATCGGTTCTAAGCGATATTTTTGGCACTTCTCGATTAATTTTAACTTATAAGGGTGTACATCAATCTACGCCATTTTCTAATTTAAAAGATGCTAGTGTTAAAGAAGTATATTCATTGGGTAAATTACCTATTCCTTATGCCAATCCTCATAATGTAAAAGCAAATGTTAGAAATACTGGAATTGATACAATATTCAATCAAAAAGTAATTTTAACCATTGCTGGCTCAAATTCATTTATTGATAGTGTATACATTGATACCCTTGCACCTGGATCAGGGAAAACAGTTACATTCAGTTCATTTAATTATGTAAACTTAGGAACATGTACAGCTACTGTATCAGTGCCAAACGATAGTAATAATACCAATAATAGCAAGGTGTATAACCAAATAATTACAACGGGTACTTATGCTTTTGCCGATCCAACCTTGCCGTCAGTGGCTGGTGGTGTAGGATTTACTGGAGGAACAGGTGATTTTGTGGCGAAATTTCCATACACTGGATCTAATAATATCAATCAAATTGGAATAACCATAGGTACTGGCGGTCAAACAATTAAAGTAGGAATTTGGGATACTTCAGCTACAGGTGGTCCTGGAGCATTACTTTGGTCATCTGCACCTTTTTTAACCACAACAGGTGTAAACACAATTATGGTTAATCCACCAGTACCAGTAACTGGAAGTTTTTGTGTGGGCGTTATTCAATTCAATACAACCAATGCATCATTTGGATTTCAATACGAAGATCCAATGAGAAGCGGAACTTTCTTTTATACTTTTCCAACAGGTGCAACTACTTGGACTGATTTTGGAAGTAATAATTCAGCCTATCGTTTTATGGTAGAGCCACGCTTGCAAGTAGCAGACGATATTGGTTTGGCAAGTGTTGAACAACCTTGCGCAGCAGTAATGACAGGTAGTTCGGCCATTGCTCCGCAATTTAAAATTACTAATTATGGTTTAAATGGCCAAGCAAGTTACATTGTTCGCTCTCAAATTACTGGTCCTGTTAATTCAACCACAGCCGATACCATATCATTGTATTTAGCAAATGGAGAAACGGAAGTAATTAATTCAACAACTTTGTTTAATCCAACTACGCCAGGAACCTACACTGTAAAAGCTTGGACACAACTAGCCGGAGATTTGGAAAGTAATAATGATACTACTACTTATACTTTTACAGTAATAACCCCAGATACTATAAACAGTTCAGGTAAAGGATTGCAGTTAAGTGGAACTCAATATTTACAAACCAATGGCGATAAAACTTTAAACATTACCAATGAAAAATTAACTTTAGAGGCTTGGGTAAAGAAAACATCAAATGCTAACGATAATTATATTATTTCTAAAGATTCTACAGCTAATTATGCACAGTACGACTTATACATTTCTGCTGCAGGTAATTTAGTTTTCAAACTAAAAACTACCATTGCAGTTGATTCAGTTATTTCAAGTGTAATTTTCCCATCAGATGTATTTACCCATGCTGCTGCAACTTATGATGGAGTTAATATGAACATTTATCAAAATGGAAGTTTGGTAGGTTCAAAAGCCATGTTTGGAACAATTACAGGAAATAATCAACCAGTTTTTGTTGGCAAATCAATAAGTACTAATAACGGATTTTTAAATGGAGCAATAGATGAAGTAAGAATTTGGGACACTTGTAGAACTGAATTACAAATTAGAAGAAACATGCACACACGTTTACCAAATGCTTCTCATGTAAACTTAAAAGCTTATTACCGTTTAGATGAATTGAGTGTGAGTGGAAGTTATTCGGTAGATGCATCTGGAAACTGTAACGCAGGTATTATTAATAATGCGCCAACTAATTTAGCTACTAATTTTCCTTTAGGTACACCAGTAGTAAATAATCAAACGATAAGTTCAAGTGGCACGCAAGCATTTGCTGGTACAGGAATAAATATGAATATTTATAATCAAATTGCTTCAAATGACATTTATGTACATCGCTTTTCTGACTCTCCTTTAGTAGTTTCTCCTGTTACTGCACCTGGTGGAGTATCATCAGTTTATGGAAATTATTGGTTAATGTACCGTTATGGTGCAGGTACTATGGATAGTGCGGATGTTACTTTTAATTTGGTAGGTATGGTTAATGGTGCAAATGCAAACGATTTTAAACTTTTTAATCGCGCAAGCGGTAGCAGTGCAACATGGACTTTGGCAAAAAATTATGCAAATTCATTTAGTTTATTTGCTCAAACAGTAACAATGGGAGTGGACTCAACCATGTTTAACAAGCAATTTATAATTGGTGCTACTAATAACCCATTGCCTGTTAAATTAATTTCATTTACTGGAAATGCTAAAAACGAAAATGCCAATTTATATTGGTCAACTGCCAGTGAAATCAATAACAATGGTTTTGCAATTGAACGTAGTTTGGATGGCAAAAAGTTTATTGAAATTGGATTTGTGAAAGGTGCCGTTAATAGCAATCAATTAACAAACTACAATTTTGTAGATGGCAACGTATTTTTAGTCAATAAAGCAGTTTTTTACAGACTAAAACAAATTGATTTGAATGGTGAATTTGAATATTCTAAAACTATTTCAATAGTAAATGGCAAAGATATTTCAACTCAAGTAATTGTTTATCCAAATCCAATTACTGATCAATTATTTATAGAAATTGAATCATTTGAAAATGCAAATACCCAACTTAATATTACCGATATAACTGGCAAAATAATTAAAGATATTGCTATTAATTTAACTGCAGGTTATAATAAGTTTGCTATTGAAAATTTAAATGAATTAACCAATGGAATTTATATGGTAAATATTGTTTCAAACGGAACAGTTTTATACAATAATAAATTTGTAAAGGTTAAATAAATGAGGTTTTTGAAGCAATCATTTTTGTGTAAAGCAAAAATGATTGCTTC
>CANGPW010000028.1 GCA_947456185.1 Bacteroidota bacterium
GGAATAGAATTAATGCATGTTGGCGACAAAATGCGTTTTATTATTCCAAGTGAATTAGCTTATGGAGAAAAAGGTGCTCCCGGAGCAATTCCTGCTAATGCAACGCTAATTTTTGATTGTGAACTGGTAGGAGTGCAATAAATAATAATTACCTAACAATTTATTAAAAGTCGGCCGATGAAAATCAGCCGACTTTTTTGTTGTTAACAATTACATAATATTTGAGTAACTTATACATAACTTAGGCTTAACATTGGCATAAGAGTAGAATATTTTCTTTGTAGCACAATAAACAACTGATAATGAAAAAAATAATTGCGTCACTTTTACTTTGCTTAACATTTACAATTTTCACCAATTTTACATTTGCTCAAACGGGTAAAATTGCCGGTAAAGTATTTGATGGTAAAACTGGGGAAGTTTTAATAGGTGTTAAAGTTACCATTGAAGCTACTGTAACAGCTACATCATCTGACTACGAAGGCAAATTCTCATTATCGAACTTAAAGCCTGGAACCTACAATTTACTTGTAAGTTACATTGGTTACAGTAAAAAAGTTTTAACAGGTATTGAAGTTAAAGCAAAAGAAGTAACCCCAATTAATATATCAATGGTTGAATCAACAAAGGCATTTGATGACATTGTGATTAGAGGAGAAGTAAAAAAAGAAAGTGCCAATGCATTGTTAATACAACAAAAAAATGCAACTACCATTTCTGATGGCGTTTCGATAGAAACCATTAGAAAAACACCAGATAGAAATACAAGTGATGTGCTAAAACGTGTAAGTGGTGCTACCATTCAAGATAATAAATATGCTATCATTAGAGGTTTACCAGATAGATACAATGCTGCATTTATAAATGGTTCGCCACTTCCAAGTTCAGAGCCTGATAGAAAAGCATTTGCCTTTGACATTTTTCCTGCTAATTTATTGGATAATATAGTAATAGTTAAATCAGCTACACCTGATTTAAGTGGAGAATTTGCTGGCGGATTAATTTTAATAAAAACCAAAGACATTCCAGATCAAAACTTTTATAATTTATCGTTTGGTACAAGTGTAAACTCAATCACTACTTTTAATAAATTCAATACCAATGTAAATGGTTCAACTGATTTTTTAGGAATAGATGATGGATCAAGAAAATTACCTGGAAGCTTTCCGGATAATAAAACTATGCAGAGTTTACAAAACAATATTCAAACCAAAGACGATGTGGATCGCTTAGTTGCAGTGGCAAAACCATTTAATAACAACTTTAAAATAAATGAAAATGCTTCTATGCGCCCTGCTTATAGTTTTCAGTTTAGCATGGGTCATTTAAAGAAACTAAAAACCTCGGAATTAGGAAGTGTCTTTTCTATGTCGATGCAAAATACTCCAACCACCCAACAAGTTGCTAGAAAAGATTATGACGCTGCAAATAATACTGAATTCAGTTATATGGATGAACAAAATACCATTAATACTTTAAACGGTTTTTTATGGAACATAAGTTTAAAAAACAAAAGCAATAAAATTTCATTCAAGAACCTTTTAAATATAAACTCTAATGATCAAACTGTAGTTAGAGTTGGAAACGATTTGATTAATGGGTTGACTCAAAAATCTACAGCAATGTGGTACACTCAAAACATTTTAAATAGCCACCAAGTAAGTGGTGAACATTTTGCAAAAAGAATGAAATCTAAAATTAATTGGACATTAGGTTACAGCGGACTAAACAGAGAAACACCTGATTTTAGAAGAATAAGGTATCAAAAAAATACAGGAGATGAAACTGCAGTTTTTCAAATTCCTTTGGGTCCTAACCCTCAAGCTGAAATTGCAGGAAGATTTTTTTCAATTCAAAACGATAAAATTTATAATGCTGGTGTAGATATTTCAAGACCATTGAATATCAAAAAATTCAAAAACGAAATAAAATTTGGTGGTTATGCTCAATATAGAGACAGAGATTTTAACGCTCGTCAGTTAGGTTATTCTTACGCACCAGGAAAAAATCCTGATTTGAATACTTTACCAATTGATCAAATATTTGCAAACGAAAATATAAGTTCTGAAGGTTTTGTATTAAAAGAATTAACCAAAGCTACTGATGCATACACAGCATCTAGTAATTTGTATGCTGCTTATTTAAGATTTGATAGTAAAATAACAAATAGACTAAGGGCTGTTTGGGGTGTAAGAGCGGAATCATACAACCAAAAGTTAAGCACTTTCAGAACGGGAAGTATTGAAAAATACAATTTAGATACAACGGTACTTGATTTTTTACCTTCAATAAATTTAGTTTATACTTTAAATACGAAAACAAACTTAAGAGCTTCATATTCACAAACAGTTTCACGACCAGAGTTCAGAGAATTAGCTCCATTTACTTTCTTTGATTTCAATGACAATTTATTAGTTGAAGGAGATTCAAAACTAAAAAGAACAAGAATTCATAATTATGATTTACGATATGAATTGTATCCAACACCTGCTCAGTTAATTTCGGTTTCAGCATTTTATAAACAATTTGAAAACCCAATAGAAAAATCATTGACACAAGGTGGAAGCCCTAAAACTATGGGTTATTCAAATGTAGAATCTGCTATCAGCTATGGTTTAGAAATAGATTATAAACTAAATTTTGGTCAACTATTTAAAGTTAAAAATCAATTCTTAGAAGGATTGAATTTTATTGGTAATTTAGCTTACATCAAATCTGAAGTTGATGTATCAAAAGTTTTGGCTACATCTGATTCTATTAGACCACTTCAAGGCCAATCACCTTATATAATTAATGCAAGTTTACAATACAGCAATACTAAAAAAGCTTATGGTGTTTCCTTGTCATTTAATAGAGTTGGGGAACGTATTACAAATGTAGGTAATTCAGAATATGCAAGCTATTGGGAAAAACCAAGATCAGTAATTGATTTACAAATCAATAAAACATTTTACAAAAAGTTAGATGTTAGATTTGGTATTAGAGATTTATTAGCTCAAAACATCATTTTTTATCAAAATAATGGTGAAGGAAGAACTGATCAATCTTTTAATTCAGGAAAAGACAATGAAATTTGGAACTTTAAAGTGGGTTCGTCATACTCAATCAATTTGAGTTATAAATTCTAAAAAAACTATACTATTATTCTTTTCCAAAAAGTGTATTGAAATTTTCAAGACACTTTTTTTGTTATTAGAAATCAGATAGTATGATATTTTGGTAACAATAAAAAAACACGAAGTTCACTTTAACATAACATTGAGTTTAATATTTGATAACAATGTATAAGTTCCTTTGTATAATCATAAAACAAACAAATAAGAAAAATGAAAAAATTAATTACATCTGTTTTTTTGACTATGTTTACTTTGGTAGCATTTTCTCAAAGCAACTTTTTTACTCCTACTAATTACAGAGGAGCAATTGATTCTGATTCTACAAAGGATTGGACAAAAGGTTGGACCAACTGGGATCCCAACAATACTGTTTATCCAGCATATACTGATTCAATTCCTGCAGGCGACATTACAACTAACACCACCTGGACAAAAAACAAAGTTTATTTATTAAACGATGGTTACGTATATGTAACAAACAATGCAACATTAACTATTGAAGCAGGTACAGTAATTAGAGGAAAAGGAAAAGGTACTTTAATTATTTGTAGAGGTGCAAAATTAATTGCTCGTGGTACTTTGGCAGAGCCAATTGTATTTACTTCAAATAATGGTGCTGGTTTGAGAGCTCCAGGAAATTGGGGCGGTTTAGTATTCACAGGTAAAGGAATTCATAATTTACCACAAGGTGATACTGCTGCTGCTGAAGGCGGAATAGCAAAACCTGTTATTGGCTCTGGTTTAATTGATGGCCGCCATGGTGGAATTGATGACAATGATAGTTCAGGAGTTTTAACTTATGTGCGTGTTGAGTTTGCTGGTATTCCTTTATCTACTGCTTCAAACTCTGAAATTAATGGTATTACTTTTTATTCAGTTGGTCGTAAAACTTTAGTAGATAACGTTCAAGTTTCATTCTCAGGTGATGACTCTTACGAATGGTTTGGTGGTGCTGTAAATTGTAAACACTTAATAGCATATGCAGGTATAGATGACGATTTTGACTCTGATAATGGTTACAAAGGATTAGTTCAATTTGGAATTGGATTACGTATCCCTCAAAATGCTGATCAAAGTGGTTCTAATGGTTTTGAAAGCGATAACGATGCAAGTGGTTCTTCAAATTTACCACGTACATCTGCTGTGTTTTCAAATATTACCATGGTTGGACCTTATTATAACGGTCAAACGGTTACACCAAATGCTAATTTTGGACGTGGTGCTCATATTCGTAGAAACTCAGCTTTATCAATTGTAAATTCAATTTTTCAAGGCTATCCAGTTGCAGGTTTAATCATAGATTCTAGAAAAACCAATGTAGGTTTTCAAAATGGAACTGCAGTATTTAAAAACAATGTAATTGCTGGTATTCCATTAGGATATGCTGGTAGATTAGCTTCAACTTCTGATACATTGGCTTTAACTACAAGTACACAAGTTGCTGCTTGGGTGGTAGCTAATGGTACTGATACTTTTAATACATCAAACGAAACAAATTTAGTAAGACCGTTTTTATATACTAACCCTAATTTTGCACCAATGAGCAATTCAGTTGCTAAAATGGGTTCGAACTTTAACACTGGTAAAACTCCTTATGATGCAAATGCAAAACCTATCGTTGATTTTACAACTACTAATTCAGGATTGGCTTATACCTTTAATAATTTAACAACTACTTTAGGTTACGCTACTAATTATTCTTGGGATTTTGGTGTTAGTTCAAGTACAAGCGATACATCAAGTGCAATAAATCCACAATTCACTTTTCCAGGAAATGGCAGTTATAATGTTACTTTAAAAGCTACAAATAATTTTGATTCAACAGTTTTCTCTAAAGCAGTTGTGGTAAATGTAAACTTAAAACCTAATGCTGATTTCACATTTGCACAATCAAATGCAGCTTCAAGAGATTTTATATTTAACAACACAACAAATACCAAAGGTTATGCTACCACTTATGCTTGGGATTTTGGTGTTGCTTCGTCAACAACTGATACTTCAACTGTGGCTAGTCCAAATTTTACTTTTCCAGCTAATGGTTTTTATACCGTTACTTTAAAAGCTAAAAACCAATACGATAGTATTTCTGTTTCAAAAATAGTAGGTGTTACAGTTACTATTCCTCAAAATAATTTTTTTGAATATACCAATTACCGAGGTGCTTTAAGTGCTGATACCACTAAAGATTGGACTAAAGGTTGGTCTAATTTTGACCCTAACAATACTAATTACCCTGCTACAACTGTTTCAATTCCTGCAGGCGACATTACAACTAACACCACTTGGACCAAAAACAATGTTTATTTATTAAACGATGGTTATGTATATGTAACCAACAATGCAACATTAACTATTGAAGCTGGAACGGTGATCAGAGGAACAGGAAAAGGTACTTTAATTATATCTCGTGGAGCAAAATTAAACGCTCGTGGTACTTTGGCTGAGCCAATTGTATTTACTTCAAACAATGGTTCTGGTTTGAGAGCTCCAGGAAATTGGGGTGGTTTAGTATTCACAGGAAAAGCAATTCATAATTTACCTCAAGGTGATACTGCCGCTGCAGAAGGAGGAATAGCAAAACCTGTTACCGGTTCAGGATTAATTGATGGTCGTCACGGTGGTACTGATGATGAAGATAGCTCAGGTGTTTTAACTTATGTGCGTGTTGAGTTTGCAGGTATTCCTTTATCTACTGCTTCTAACTCTGAAATTAATGGTATTACTTTTTATTCAGTTGGACGTAAAACTTTAGTTGATAACGTTCAAGTTTCATTCTCAGGTGATGACTCTTACGAATGGTTTGGTGGAACTGTAAATGCTAAACATTTAATAGCTTTTGCTGGTATTGATGATGATTTTGATTCTGACAATGGATTTAGAGGTCAAGTTCAGTTTGCTATTGGAGCACGTATTCCTCAAAATGCAGATCAAAGTGGTTCTAATGGTTTTGAAAGTGATAACGATGCAAGTGGTTCTAATAATTCTCCAAGAACAGCTGCCATATTCTCAAATGTAACAATGGTTGGTCCTTATTATAATGGTCAAACGGTTACACCAAATGCAAATTTTGGTCGTGGTGCGCATATTCGCAGAAACTCTGCTTTAACTATCGTAAATTCTATATTTACAGGTTTTCCTGTAGCTGGTTTAATTATTGATTCAAGAAGAACAAATGCTGCTTTCCAAAGTGGAGTTGCTGTTTATAAAAATAATATTGTTGCAGGTATTCCTCAAGGTTGGGCTGGAAGATTAGCTTCAACTTCTGATACCTTGGCTTTAACTACAAGTACACAAGTTGCTGCATGGGTTGTAGCTAATGGAACTGATACTTTCACAACATCAAACGAAGTAAATTTAGTTAGACCATTTATGTATTCAAACCCTAACTATGCTCCTACAAGTGCTTCAGTTGCTAATGCTGGTTCAAACTTTACAACGGGTAAAACGCCATTTAATTCATCACCTTTAGTTGATTTTGCTTTTGCTCCTTCTGTTCCAAATTCTAAAGTTTATAACTTTACTAATTTAACAAACACAAGAGGAATTAATACTACTTACAGTTGGGATTTTGGAGGTTTAGGTTCATCAACACAAGCTAATCCTTCATTTACATTTACAACAAATGGTAGTTTTATCGTTAAATTAACTGCTACCAATGCTTTTGATTCATCATTTTTAAATAAAACTGTAGTGGTTTCAGTATCTGATAAACCTGCTGCAAACTTTACTTATGTTCAAGGTACTGCTGCTGGTTCACGTGAGTTTACATTTACAAACACTACAGATGAAAAAGGTGCTCCTACAACTTATGCTTGGGATTTTGGAGTTACCACTTCAACTACTGATACTTCATCAGCTAAGAATCCAATATTTACTTATGCTGCTAGTGGAACTTACACCGTTCGTTTAATTGCTAGCAATGCATTTTTAGCTGATACAATTACTAAAACTATTTCTGTAACTGCTACTGATGTTAAAGAAGTAAATATAGCAATGAATCAAATAACAGTTTATCCAAATCCTGCAAATGAAAACGTAACAGTTTCATTCGATTTGTTAAACGCTAACGATGTTCAAATTGATTTAATTGACATTACGGGTAAAACAATCAGAGCTACAAACTCAATGAGATTTGGTGCTGGAATGAACGAAATTTCATTAAACACTGCTGATATTACACAAGGAATTTACTTTGTGAAAGTAAGCACAACGGAGTTAAGCAAAACAACACGTTTAGTAATCATTAAATAAGAATAATAAAAACATAAAAAGCGGCTCAAAACCGCTTTTTAAATATTTGTTTGAGAATTAAAAGCATCACTGTTTCAGTGGTGCTTTTTTTATGCTACATGTAGCATAATTCTAAAGGTAGTTCCTTTTCCGGCTTCGCTGTTTCTAACAAATATTTTACCTTTATGGTAACCTTCTACTATTCGTTTTACGAGTGATAATCCAAGTCCCCAACCACGTTTTTTGGTGGTAAATCCTGGTTTGAAAACTGTATTGAATTTTGATTTTGGAATGCCTTTTCCGGTATCGTGAATGTCAATATATACAAACTTAGCATCGTGGCTAATATTAATATTTAGCTCACCTTTTCCGTTCATGGCATCTATGGCATTTTTACTTAGATTTTCCAAAACCCAATCAAATAAGGGTACATTTATTTTAGCCCAATTACCAGGCTTGGCAATGTTTATATGAATATTTACCAAACTTGACACACGTGTTTTCATGTATTGCATCGATTTTTCAACTACCAAGTCCATGTTTTCTTCTTTTAAAATAGGCTCAGAACCTATTTTGCTAAACCGTTCGGTAATTAACTCCAATCTTTTGGTATCGTTTTGAAGTTCATCTAGTAAATATCCTTGCTCTTCTTTTGGCGTTTCTCTTAACAAATTTATCCATTCATTTAACGAGGAAATAGGAGTTCCTAATTGATGCGCTGTTTCTTTGCTCATTCCCACCCAAACTTGGTTTTGCTCAGCTCTGCGGCTGCTGCTTAGCGCCAAATAACTCATAATGGCAAAGAAGCCAATTAATGCTAATTGAATAGCAGGATAAGCCTTTAATTGGGTAAGAACAATAGAGTTTTTATAGTAAAGTAAATTGTAAAAATCATTTTCGGCATCATAAACTATTTTGATGGGTTCATGTTCGCTTTTCATTTCCAATAATTGGTCGTTTAAAAAAGCGGTATCTTTTGCTTGAATGGAATCAAGATTTCTGTAACTAATGATGTTGTTATTTCCATCAGTAAGAATAATTGGAATGGTTTCGTTTCCGGTAACTATATCCAACATAAAATCAATGTTACCTTCTGCCTTTGCCATTGATTGCGTAGCATTAGCCCATAATTTTATCTTTTTTTCTTCTTCAATTGAAAGCTGTTTTACTAATTTAGTGGTGTACCAAATTGAAAATATTCCTATACAAAGTGCAATGATTGCCAATGCACGCTTCCACCATTTTTTTTGTTCGTATAAACGCATATATATAAAAACGAAAATAGGAAAAATTTAGGATTGTGGTAATTATAAAAACTAAAAGACCTGACAGGTTTTAAAACCTGTCAGGTCTTTTAGTTTATTAAACCACTGGTTTAAACTGTTCAAAAGCTTGCAAACAATCGTGGCAGTAATGCATACTGCGGCATAAAGTAGGACCAAACGGAGTTTTCATTTCTGTGTTTATGCTACCGCAATGCGGGCAAATACAATGTTCCAAAAGCTCCATTGTAATTTCCCCTTCATGTTTTGGAGGAGGAGCAAGTCCATGTTTTTTCAAACATAATAACCCACGTTCAGTTAGTTTATTGCTGTTCCAAGGAGTATCAAAAGTGGTTTTTACTTCAATGGTTTCAATGCCTATTTCTTTCAATCTTTCAGCCACCATATTTTCCATCATTTTTAGAGCCGGACAACCGGTAAAAGTTGGCGTCATTTCTACGTATACATTGCTTTCGCCACGCACCTCTACTTTAGTAATGATGCCCATGTCCACCATACTTAATGTTGGTATTTCAGGGTCTTTAACTACTTCAAGCGCAGTCCATATTTCTTTTTCGGTAAACATTTTTTTTATTTAAAAATTAGAAGATTGAAAGATTACAAAAATTACAAGGTTAGTTTGCCACAGATTACTCAGATTTCATAGAAAATTAAAAAAATCAATTAACTCTCAATCTTTCCAATCTTGTAATTTTTCAATTTTGTAATCTTACAATGTTTGTAATTGCTTTAGCCTACCACTGTGCAGTTGGATCTAGGCGAAATACTTCACCCATTTCTTCTACTAATTTTTGTAAATAATCAGTATGATAACCTTTGCGTCCGCCTAATATTGGTTCCCAAGTTGATTGGTCAGGAATTTTCAAATTTGCTTTTTCTATAAATGGAGTAATGTTTGCCATCCAACGTGTTTTCAAGGCTTCTTCACCTTTAAAAATATTTTCGCTTTGCAACTCTTTTTCAAAATCACCTGCTTCAAACATGCCTAATGCATAGTTCCAACTTTCGTTCAAAGCAGTTTGCATTCTGGCTTTACTTTCTTCCGATCCATTTCCTAATTTTACCACCCAAGTATTGGCATGAAAAACATGGTATTTCAATTCACCTTTTATTTTTTTTGCTACTTGAGCCAATGGCTCAAAGCTAGAATTTGCAAGCATTTCAAATCGCAATTGGTCGGCATGATCAAATAGAAAATGACGCATGATAGAAAAGTCGTATTCGCCATTTGGTAATTCTACAAATTGAGAGCAATGCATTTTATTGGCATCGCGCATGAATGCAACGGTGTCGGGTTCACCCTCACCTAATTCGTGTAAAATTTCAAACAATGCACCTGCTTGTCCTATCTTATCTTGAGCCATGGATGAAAAGGCAATGTCCTCTTCCAAAATTGGACCTAAACCCGTCCATTCACTGTTTCTATGACCAATGATTAATAAATCATCAGCCATTTTATATAATAAATCTTTGATTGCTGTTACGTTCATGTTCTTTTTATTTAAAGATTTAAAAGGTTACAAAAATTACAAGGTTGTTTTTAATCTTTCTTCCGATTAATCGGGATTACAACCTTGCAATCTTTTAATTATTTTACCTTGTTTTCCTTCTTATATTTATTAATCATTTCCATTACTTTATAGCCACCAGCTTCTCTGTATTGCTTGTCTGGAACTGTTTCAAAAATATCGGCATCATCGTAATCCGATGCAAAAACATTGCTGGTTTTTACCACCCAAATATTTACGCTTATTCCTCTTCGGCCATATTGTTCTTTACCAAAAAGTAATGCCATTTCGTTATTTGGAGCATGAACTATTCCTACATGTTCATGTTGTTCGCCACGTTTTTTTTGGTGAAAAACTTCGTAAGTTTCCCAATTGTCCATTTCAGTTAATGGAGCAATGGTATTGTCTTCATTTATTTTTTCTCTCGCTATGCGAGGGTCTAGTGAATTTATCATTTTTTGTTATTACAAGGTTGGAAAAATTTAAAGATTACAAAAATTATTTGTTTGATTTGTTTTGATGATTGCTTAAATATTTTAAAAAATTCTTTATGCTTTTAGATATTAGGATTGCATCTTCTATTAGTTTTTTATGGGTTGCTTCATCTATTTGTTTAGTTCTGTAAAACGCATGAATCATGCTTCTAACTTCTCCTGCCGATCCTTTTGAATATCTCAAAAATCGCATAAATTGAAGATTGTTTTCATACTCAAAACCTTCAGCTATATTATTTGAAATCGAAAGTGTAGCTCTTTTCAATTGGTCTTTTGCAGAAAAATCATTTTTAAGACTACTGTTTTCACATTTTGAATAAACTTCTAAATAAATCAATAGCCTTATTCCAAATTTCTAAGTCTTCAAAAGTCTCTATTTTTGCCATTCTATTTATATTTCAAAGTTGAAAAGATTACAAAAATTAAAAGATTGATTCCTAGTAATTCTTCAATCTTTCCAACATTGTAATTTTTGTAATCTTTGCAATTCCCTAAGCTAAAGGAGTTACGTATTTTTCTGATTTATTTAACAAAGCTGCTCTTACCCATCTTCCTTTTTCTTCTGCCATTCTGCGCACTGCCAAACGCTCTGCATTACAAGGACCTCCACCATTGATAACACGTTTAAATTCGTCCCAATCTGGTTCGGTATATTCCCATAATTTTGTCTCTTCGTTTTTCTTTAAATTTGCATCGGGAAGTACCAATCCTAAATCCCAAATTTTAGGAACATACATGTTTAAAAACTGTTGACGCATGTCATCGTTAGTTGCCATTTTTACTTTCCACTTCATCAGTATAGTTGTATGGTTCGAAATTTTATCGCTAGGGCCAAAAAAATGCATGATTGGCGGCCACCAACGGGTTAAAGCTTCTTGTACCATTTGGCGTTGAAAAGGTGTTCCAGTTGCTAAAGTTACCACATTGTGATGACCATATTTTAAATGGAAACTTTCTTCAGTACAAATTCTGTCTAAAGCACGTCCGTATGGACCGTAACTACCTTTGGCATTTGCCACTTGATTAATAATTGCACCCGCATCAATTAACCAAGCTATTACACATGAATCGGCCCAAGTTAATGCAGGATAATTAAAAACATTTGAGTATTTTGATTTACCAGTAATCAAATCGTTGATCATGGCTTCACGACTTTTTCCCAAAGTTTCGGCAGCACTATAAAGTAATTGTGCGTGTCCTACTTCGTCTTGTACTTTAGCCATTAAAGCTAACTTACGTTTAAAACCTGGCGCGCGAGTAATCCATGTGCCTTCTGGCAATGCACCAATAATTTCAGAATGCGCATGTTGTTCTATCATTCTAATTAATTGTTTCCTGTATTCTTTAGGCATCCAATCTTTAGGTTCTATTTTTTCACCACGGGCTATTCGTGCTTCAAATTCAGCTAATTTAATTGGGTCTTCACCATCTAAAATTGATAATGGCTTTTCGTTTGGATCAATGTAAGCGTTTCCGTACATAATATAGTTGTTAGTTGTCAGTTGATAGTTTTTTGTTCCAATAGCCAGAGGCTATTTTCTTAATCCTCCTAAAATAAAATTACTTAGTTTTTCAGCTATTTCAGCAGCATTCATTTTGCCTTCAGGATTATACCATTCATTCACAAAATTAATGGTAGAAAGGATGCTTAACACCGCAAATTTATTATCTACAAAATCAAAAATATCTTCATTTTCTCCATCAATAATGATAATGGTAAATTGGTTTTCATATTGATCTCGTAGCATTTTAAATTTACTCAAATTGGGTTCACTTAAGTTACGCCATTCTTGTAAAAAAACTGCCGATTTGTTTTGGTTTAGCGTAATAGTTTCTATATGTAATTTTATTGCTAAGCGCAATTTTTCTTCTGCATTAAAGTAAATGTCGTTTACTTCTTTTGCGTTCAAAATAAATTTATTGGCCATGTCAAAACAGATGGTTTCCAATAATTCTTCTTTCGATTTTACATGGTGGTAAATGCTAGCGGCTTCTATTCCAAGTTCTGCCGCCAAGTCGCGCATGGTGGTAGCTATGTATCCCTTTTTGCGGAATAATTTTGCAGCAGTTTCTGTAATTTGTTCTTTTCTGTTGATGATCAGTGATTCAGCCATAACCTAACAATTGTTAGGCAAATATAAAAATTTAGTTTTATAATCCAAATTTTTTACGTTTTAGCTAAATTTACCATGGTACTTTTACAAAAAACCAATAGTGAAACAGCAACTATTTTCTGTATTTAGCCAAAACCTTTTCAACTATTTCGGCTGTTTCGTCTTTGTAGTTTACATTTATTGGTTTTCCATTGTCGAGCCATAATTGTGTTTTTTGGTAAAAATCTTCTTCTATTTTTTTAACCCTAGTTCCGCCCAATAATTTAAACGCTTTGGCATTACACTTTTGCTCATATTGGTTAGCCATAGGAATACACATTACTTTTTTACCCAAAAAGCTTGCTTCAGCAGGACTTTCAAATCCTCCGTTAGTAATTAATCCATTGCTACTGGCTAGACTAGCTATAAAATCTTGGTTTAAAACTGGTTTAATGGTCACATTTTTTTTAGTGATTTCTTTTTTAGTATGCTTGCTAAAAACTTCAAACTTTATATCCGGAATTTTATAAAAATGTTTTAGTAAAATTTCATCGGAATAGGCTGGCAGATACACTGAAATATGCTGCTGATTGGTAATTTCCATTTTCCTAACTTCGCTTCTTATTACTGGTGTGTGAATAAAATCATCGTAAGTATCAAAATGAAAAGCCACTTTATCAGTACATGGCGCATAGGTTTTTAAAACACTTTCGCCAAACTTTTCTTTGTTTTTTATACGTGGAGTTAGCTTACTTAAAAAAGCAGCTTGATGACTAAAAGCCACACAGTTTAAATCATGAATTTTGCATGCCCAAGCACTTACTGGTTCATAATCGTTGATGACTAAATCGTAGTTTTTTACGGGAATTTGATAAATGTCTTTGATGAATTTTACAGGATGTAAATTTTTTATACTATCACCAAAATCTATTCCGCCACTTTTACCAAAAGTAAAACCAACACCTTTCAGTTTATATTTTATATCGTAAGGTAATTGCACATCCGACTGCGTTCCACTTATTAAAATATCTAATTCACATTGTTGTTTTAAAAAAGGAATAACCTCGCGAGCCCTACTTATATGTCCGTTTCCAGTTCCTTGAATTGCGTATAATACTTTCATTTTTTGTGTTATTTAAACCATGATTGCACGTCAATATTAAACAAATTTTGCAACGCTATAATTAATAATGCCCAAAAACTTAAGGATATAAACATCACTAATTTTATATGCCATTTATTTTTTTCTATTGCTCTACAAATTAAAGTTCCTACCGGCATTGAAATAATGGTTGGCGTTACCAATGCAATGCCATAAATGCCCCATGTTCGTGAAAAATGGACCATTTTTCTGATGTTTTTACTGATTTTTATATGGATAATATGCGGATTTGGTTTTGCAAATTTTGCTTTTATTAGCAATATAAAATCCCATAAATACAAATAAATAAACACGCCTAACATGCCACCACCAACTGTGGTTAGGTAAAATACAATTGGCGAAAAATTATATGCCAATGCCATTCCTAGCCCAATAATAAATTTAATGGTGCACACCAGTGTTACACTTATTATTTGCCAGTAATCATTCATTTTACTTATCTATTTTTAAGCATCAATATTAGCAATTGTTTTGGAAATATTGGTGTTGTTATTGTAAAAATAATCTTCTAAATAACCGTCTGACGCCTTACTACGCTGAGGCTTTGCGCAATCGTCTGACGGAAAGAAATCTTCTAAATAACCGTCTGACGCCTTGCCACGCTTTGGCCTAGCTCAATCGTCTGACGGTGCTTATACCAGAAATAAATCAGCGGCAATGCCATCTGCCAAGAATTTTCCTTTTGATGTAGTAAGTAAAATATTGTTGTTAATTACCAATAAATCTTGATCAATAAACTTAGCCGATTCTTTTATCAATCTTACTTTTTCTGTTTCACCAAATTGCAAAGCAATAAAGTTCAAATCGCAACCCCAAATGGTGCGCAAACCAGTCATGATGTATTCGTTTATTTGGTTATTAACTGTTAAAATTTCATCGGTAATTTCCAATTCATTTATTGCTATAGCATTTAAATATTTTTGATTATTAGCCACATTCCAACTGCGTGAAATTGTATTAAACGAGTGAGCCGAAGGACCAATTCCAAGGTAATGTTTGCCTTTCCAATAGTTGCTGTTATGCTTTGCAAAGAATTCAGGTTTTGCAAAATTGCTTATTTCATAATGAACAAATCCATTTGCTGTTAAAGTATTTACTAAAATATCAAATTGCTCGGCAGCTTTCTCCTCATTGGTGTCGGCAAGTTTTCCTTTTGATATCATGGTGGCCAAAGTCGTTTTTGGCTCTACCGTTAGCGCGTAACTGCTGATATGATTTACGCCTAAAGCCAATGCTTTTTGAATGTTATGCAGCCAGTTTTCATTGCTTAAACTTGGTGTTCCATATATTAAATCAATGGTGATATTTTCAAACCCTTTTTGCTTTGCCATGGCAATGGCATTTTCAGCTTCATTGGCATTGTGTGCGCGGTTCATCCATTTTAAATCATCGTCATAAAAACTTTGAACACCAATGCTTAATCTGTTAATGGGCGTGTGCTTTAATTCCGTTAGTTTTTCTTCGCTTAAATCGTCAGGATTTGCTTCCAATGTAATTTCTGCATTGGCCTGAATGGTAAAATGTTTTTCAATGGTTTCAAATATTTGCAACAATTGTTTTTGATTTAATAAACTAGGCGTACCACCACCAAAATAAATGCTTTGCAGGTTTTTGTCTTGTAAATAATTTTGCCTCAAGGCAATTTCTTTGCAAATGGCATTCACCATTTCAGCTGTATTTTTTAACTGCGTTGAAAAATGAAAATTGCAATAAAAACAACGTTGCTTACAAAATGGAATATGTATATAAATGCCCGACAAATGAATTAGAATTTTGGGGCAAAATACGTTTAAAAAAATGGAACAAGAAATATGATATTCCTAAAACAAAAAAACGCCAAAATCAGGAATGATTTTGGCGTTTTTGGTATTAGAATTTTTATTGAAATTATAAATTTCCAACCATGTTTTCTGGCTTAACCCAAGCAGAAAATTCTTCACTGGTTAAGTAACCTAATTCTACTGCTGCTTCGCGCAATGTTTTGTTTTCTTTGTGAGCTTTCTTCGCAATTTTAGCTGCTTTTTCATAGCCAATATGTGGATTTAAAGCCGTTACCAACATCAAAGAATTTTCTAAATGACGTTGAATAATTTCGTTGTTTGCAGTAATTCCAATGGCACATTTATCGTTAAACGAAACACATGCATCGCCAATTAAACGCGCGCTTTGCAATACGTTTGCAGCCATAACCGGTTTAAAAACATTTAGTTCAAAATGTCCGTTCATGCCACCAACAGTAACCGCTACATCGTTACCAATTACTTGCGCACAAACCATGGTCATGGCTTCTGGCTGAGTTGGATTTACTTTGCCCGGCATAATTGACGAACCAGGTTCGTTGTCAGGAATTACAATTTCACCAATTCCACTTCTTGGACCTGATGAAAGCATGCGAATGTCGTTGGCAATTTTCATTAATGAAACTGCGGTGCGTTTCAATGCACCACTTAATTCTACCATGGCATCGTGTGCTGCCAATGCTTCAAATTTATTAGGAGCAGTTACAAAAGGAAATCCTGTAAAATCAGCAATTTTTTGAGCCACTAATACATCATAACCTTTAGGTGCATTCAATCCAGTTCCAACAGCTGTGCCGCCTAATGCTAATTCTTGAATCATTACCAAAGCACTTTTTATGCATCTAATTGAGTTATCAATTTGTTGTACATAACCACTAAATTCTTGTCCTAAAGTTAAAGGAGTAGCATCCATAAAATGAGTTCTACCCGTTTTTACTATGGTTTTAAATTCATTTGCTTTTGCATCTAAAGTATTGCGAAGCAATGTTAAACCAGGCAAAGTAATTTCTACTGTTTGCTTATAAGAAGCAATGTGCATGGCAGTAGGAAAAGTATCGTTACTCGACTGCGATTTGTTTACATCATCGTTTGGATGTAAAACTTTATTTTCGTCTAACAAATTTCCACCATTTACTACATGCGCGCGGTTAGCAATTACTTCGTTTGCATTCATGTTACTTTGCGTTCCACTTCCTGTTTGCCAAATAACTAAAGGAAACTCTGCATCGTGCATTCCTGTTAATATTTCATCACAAACTTTGCTTATCAAATCACGCTTTTCGGCAGGCAAAACACCTAAATCGGTATTGGCATGTGCCGCAGCTTTTTTAAGGTAAGCAAAAGCATGAATAATTTCCTTTGGCATACTCGCTTCTGGCCCTATTTTAAAATTATTGCGACTGCGTTCAGTTTGTGCGCCCCAATATTTTTCGGCAGGTACTTGCACCTCGCCCATGGTATCGTGTTCTATTCTAAAACTCATTTGTTGATTTGTTATTTATTTTTTATTCCGTTGGCTATACTTCGACTTCGCTCAGTAAACGCTAACGGCAATTCATCTTTTGTATTAATTTATTTTGCTTATTGCTTATTGTTAGTTGTTAATCGCTGCAATTCCTGGTAATTCTTTTCCTTCAAAATATTCCAATAAAGCACCACCGCCAGTGCTTACATAACTTACTTGGTCGTTAAAGCCAAACTTAGCAACAGCTGCAGCACTATCGCCACCTCCAATTAAACTGAATGCACCGTTTTTAGTAGCTTCTACCACTGCAATAGCAACAGATTTGGTTCCGTTTTCAAAATTACTCATTTCAAAAACTCCCATTGGGCCATTCCATAAAATTGTTTTAGAATTTTTAACCACATCGGCAAATGTTTTGCTTGCTTCTGTTCCAATATCTAAGCCCATCCAACCTGCTTCAATGTGGTGATTGCTGCAATTTTTTATATTGGCTTCGTTGCTAAATTTATCAGCAACTATTGAATCAATTGGCAATAATAATTTTACACCTTTTGCGTCTGCTTTTTTCAATAAATCTAAACATAAATCCAATCTGTCATCTTCGCAAAGCGAAGCACCAATTTCATAACCTTGTGCTTTTAAAAAGGTATAAGCCATTCCACCGCCAATAATAATATTGTCAACAGTATTGATTAAGTTTTCTATGATTAATAATTTATCGGAAACCTTGGCACCACCGGTAATGGCAGTGAAAGGACGTGCTGCATTTTTCATTACTTTTTCGGCATTGGCCACTTCATTGGCCATTACATAACCAAAGCATTTATGGTTAGGAAAAAACTGAGCAATAATAGCAGTGCTTGCATGTGCACGGTGTGCAGTTCCAAAAGCATCGTTCACATAAACATCACCTAATTTACTCAATTTTTCAGCAAAACCAATATCACCTTTTTCTTCTTCTTTATAAAAACGTAAATTTTCCAATAAAAGAATTTCACCAGCTTTTAAGTTTGCTGCTTTATCAATGGCTTCTTGGCCAATACAATCGTTTGCAAATTGAACATTTACTCCAAATAATTCTGAAGCAGTAGCCAAAGCATGTTTTAATGAATGCTTTTCGAAATCAACAGATCCGTCTTCTTTTAATTTTTTTAGTGGACGACCCAAGTGACTCATTAAAATACAAGCACCACCATCGGACAATATTTTTTTAATGGTTGGCACCGTTGCGCGAATACGAGCATCATCGGTAACGGCTAGTGTTTGCTTATCTAATGGCACATTGAAATCAACACGAACAAGTGCTTTTTTCCCTGTAAAATTAATTGAATCAACTGTTATCATATTTTTTAAGCGCTGTTTTATTTATTTGCGAAATTATGCAATCTATCAAATAAAAATAAAAATAAAAACTAAAATCAGAAAATTGAGTGGGGTTTGAGAAAAGTATTAGTCGTTTTATTCTATTATTAAATCAATAATTTGATAGCATCTAAATTTTCTTCCATTGGTTTGGTGGCATCAAGCCAATGAATTTGGTTGCCTTCTCGTTCCATTTTTCTGTACCAAGTCATTTGCCTTTTGGCGTATTGATGAATGGAGGTTTCTAGTTTTAAAAACATTTCATTGTAACTCATTTCATTTGACAAATATTTGGAAACATACTGGTATTCTAATCCTAAAAACTGCAGCCGTTCGTGGCTAATTCCTTCGCTTATTAAATCTTTAACTTCGTAAATCATTCCGTTTTCCAATCTGTGTTTTAACCGAATAGATATTTTATTTCTGCGCTCTTCTTTTGGTAAATCTAAAGCAAAAATAATTGGTTTTAAATCAATAAAATTGGTTTTGGGAGAATTGTTTTTGTTTAAATAGTCAGCAATTTCAATGGCTCTTACCAAACGTTTTTTAGTGCTTAAATCTGCATTTTCAGGTTTGTTGTTATAACTTAAAAGCTTTGCAATTAATTGTTCTAAATTCAATGTTTCCAATTGCAATCGCAATTCAAAATTATTTGGAATGGCTGCTAACTCATGTTTTTTGATGATGGCATCTATATACAAACCAGTTCCGCCACATATAATTGGAAGTTTTCCTAGCTTCTCTATTGCTTGAAAAGCACCATAAAAATGGGTAATGAAATCATACAAATGAAAGTGGGTTCCTACCTCGGCTACATCAATTAAATGGTGGTTGATGGTCGTATTGTTTACATTATATTCTGTTAAATCTTTACCCGTTCCAATGTTCAGTTTTTTATAAACTTGCCTTGAATCAGCACTAATTATTTCTCCATTTAGCGCATAAGCCAACTGCGAAGCCAAAGCTGTTTTGCCGCTTGCAGTTGGACCCGTAATAATAATGGAATTGTAATCAGACATTAGGTTTTAAACTATTCCTCTAAATGTTCTATGTCGTTTAAATCTTTTGATCGATTTGCAGCTTTTTTAGCAATTAACAAATCACTTCTACTAATTAAACTAATAGTTAATCCCTCAAATTCGTAAATATCTTTATTCGAAAATGCTTCTTTAAAAATTAATCCTTTAACCGCGGTCATAATGTCAATACTAACAGGAGGACGACCATAAGTAAAAACATTGAAATCTTCATTAGATAAAAAATTTTGTTCAGTCATATCCGAAATATTTAATCCAAAAGAATAAAATGCTTTCGATAGTTTTTGATAATTTTCAGGTGTTTTGTTGACCCAAACATCCATGTCGCCCGTGGTTCTATTATAGCCTCTAAGAATAACAGCATAGCCACCAACCAATAAATATTCAACCTTATATTTATTAAGTGATATTATAAAATCTTGGAAGTCTTGGTTGAAAATATTTCCCATTATGCTTTGTGTTTGCGCATGCTAAAAACATTTTTATCCATTTTAGGTGGATTGTTGATGTCAAAATTAAAGGCAACACTATTTAAATAAAAACTTGCAGCTAGTCTAGTTTCTATGGGTTTTGATAACCAAAAAGCAGTTGTTTTATCTGCTTCTTCAATGGACTGTTTTGTAAAAGCCGTTCTATCCAATTTGAAATCAAGTTCGTTTAACATGGTTCAAATATAATCAAATTCATTATTATCTATATCCACTTCTTTTAGAGCTTTTAAAACTAATAAACTTTAGTGCTTCAAATAAAAACATTATTACTATTTTCGCAAGCACTTTTAGTAAACAAAATTATATGTTACAATTTAACAGAAAAAATTACAGCAATGAGCTGCTAATTGATTTATACAAGACCATTTTAAAACCAAGAATGATAGAAGAGAAAATGTTAATTCTTCTTCGTCAGGGAAAAGTAAGCAAATGGTTCAGTGGAATTGGACAAGAAGCCATTAGCGTAGGATGTGTAAAAGCGCTTCATAACGATGAGTATATTTTACCATTACATAGAAATTTGGGAGTTTTTACAGGGAGAAATATTCCTTTTAATAAACTATTTAGTCAGTGGCAAGGAAAGCCAAACGGATTTACAAAAGGCCGCGAACGCTCATTTCACTTTGGTACCAACGAGTATCACATTATTGGAATGATTTCGCAATTGGGTGCCATGCTTGGTGTGGCCGATGGAATTGCGCTAGCTAATAAATTACAAAACGATAAAAAAGTTACCGTGGTTTTTAGTGGCGATGGTGGCGCAAGTGAAGGCGATTTTCATGAAGCAATTAATACTGCTGCCGTTTGGCAATTGCCAGTTATTTTTTTAATAGAAAACAATGGTTACGGTCTTTCAACGCCAAGTAACGAGCAATTTAAATTTAAAAGTTTTGTAGATAAAGGTGTTGGTTATGGCGTAGAAGCCTACAGAATAGATGGCAATAATATTTTAGAGGTTTATGATACAATCAAAGGTTTGGCAGAGTCAATTAGAAATAATCCTCGTCCGGTTTTATTAGAATGCATTACTTTTAGAATGCGCGGACATGAAGAAGCTTCGGGCGTAAAATATGTTCCGCAAGAATTATTTGAAATTTGGGGTAAAAAAGATCCTGTTGTTAACTACGAACGTTATTTGTTAGAACAACAAGTGTTAACTTATGACATGATCAATGGGTTTCGAGCAGCTATTAAAACCGAAATTGATTTAGGCGTGGAAGAGGTTTTAGAAGAACCAGATGTAATAGCAAATACCGAAACCGAATTAGCCGATATTTATCAAACAATAAATTTGCCAGCAAGTGTTTCTTATGGAAACATGCAACATGTAATAACAACTCCTGCTACTAATAAAACGTCCAAAAAACGATTGGTAGATGCCATCAGTGATGGACTTCGTCAAAGCATGGAAAAGCACGACAACTTGGTGTTAATGGGCCAAGATATTGCTGAATATGGTGGAGTTTTTAAAATTACGCAAGGGTTTTTAGAACAATTTGGTAAAGGTAGGGTAAGAAATACGCCATTATGCGAAAGTGCCATTTTGGGTGCTGGTTATGGTTTATCGATTAAGAAAATGAAGGCAATGGTAGAAATGCAATTTGCCGATTTTGTAAGTGTAGGATTCAATCAAATTGTAAATAATTTAGCTAAATCTTTTTACCGTTGGGGTCAACAAGCCGATGTGGTAGTTCGTATGCCAACAGGAGCGGGAATGGGCGCTGGTCCTTTTCATTCGCAAAGTAATGAAGCTTGGTTTTTTCATGTTCCAGGTTTAAAAATTGTTTATCCAAGTACGCCAAGCGATGCAAAAGGATTATTAACAGCAGCCATCAATGATCCAAATCCGGTGTTGTATTTTGAACATAAAAACTTATACAGAAATGTAGAATTAGAGGAAGATGTTTTTGACGATTATTACATGTTGGAAATTGGTCCTGCTCGCAAAGCTCGAGATGGAAATGAAGTTTCAATCATTACTTATGGTGCAGGTGTTCATTGGGCTTTAAAACATTGTACTGAAAAGAATATTAATGCAGATATTATAGATTTAAGAACGCTTTTACCTTGGGATAAAAATGCGGTGGAAGCAAGTGTTAAGAAAACAGGAAAAGTAATTGTGTTACACGAAGATACTTTAACCGGTGGAGTAGGTGCTGAAATAGCTGCGCATATAGCGCAGCATTGTTTCCAATATTTAGATGCTCCAGTGATAAGAACAGCAAGTTTGGATAGTCCCGTTCCATTTAACTTAGATTTAGAGCAAAACTTTTTACCTAAAGAACGCTTTAAAACTGACTTAGATAATTTGGTAAATTTTTAGAAAAACAAATTGATGAAAGATATAAAAACAATTGCCATTGCTGGCGCTGGAACCATGGGTGCAGGAATAGCGCAAGTTACCGCCAATGCTGGTTTTAAAACCATTTTGTTCGATATAAATCAATCGGTTTTAGATAAGGCAAAAACCAGTATAGATAAAGGTTTACAGTTTTTGGTAGATAAAGGAAAATTGGATTCCGAAAAGAAAGAAGCCACTTTATTACTGTTACATTTTACAACTAATATTAATGAAGTAATTGCCGATTTAATTATTGAAGCAGTGATTGAACGCTTGGATATTAAACACGATTTCTTTAATAAAGTAGCAGCTATTAACGTACCTGATTGTATTTTCGCAAGCAATACTTCCTCTATTCCTATTACGCAAATTGCAGCCAAAATTCCTCATCCAGAAAGGGTTATTGGTATTCATTTTTTTAACCCTGCTCCTGTTATGAAATTGGTAGAAATAATTATTGGTGCGCAAAGCAATAAACAAGTGGCATTGCATTGCAAAGCATTCATAGAAAGCATGGGTAAAACCTGCGTAATGGCTTCCGATGCGCCAGGTTTTATAGTTAACCGAGTGGCTAGGCATTATTATGTAGAAGGTTTAAAAATATTAGAAGAACAAGTTGCCACATTTGAAGATATTGATGCTTTATTAGAAAGCTTAGGATTTAAAATGGGACCGTTTAAGTTAATGGATTTAATTGGGGTAGATACCAATTTATCGGTTACTACTTCCATGTATCATTTGTTTAATCAAGATCCTAAATTCAGGCCCAACCGCATTCAACAACAAAAAGTAGATGCTGGATTATATGGCCGAAAATCCGGAAAAGGTTTTTATGAATATTAAGCTGGAATACTTGTCAAATGATTAATATTGCTTTGCAACAGACTCGTATTAATTTAAAAACAGGAGAAAAAACCTTAAAAAATAAAATATTTGTCTGATTTGCAAATAAAAACATTTTTAAAGCATACATTTGGCGACCTATATTTTTTTACAAAGTCAAAAAGTGTTTATTTTAAGCCTTGCTATTGTAAAACAATTTTGGCTTTAAACAATAAACAATCAATAATGGCTAAATCGCAAGAAACATTCAGTAAAAAAGAAAAAGAAAAGCTTAAACTTAAGAAGAGAAAAGAAAAAGAAGAAAAGAGAGAGGAACGTAAAGCCAGTGCTGTTAAAGGTCAAAGTTTAGAAGACATGATGGCTTATGTTGACGAAAATGGTAATATTACCAACACTCCTCCTGATCCTAAAAAACGCAGAGTTGCTATAGCTGAAGACATGGTTATTGGTGTTGTAAAACAAGCAGCGCAAGAACCAGCTGATTTAATTCGTAAGGGTGTTATTACCTTTTTTAACGAATCAAAAGGCTATGGTTTTATAAAAGATTTGAAAAGTCAAGACAGTGTTTTTGTTCATGTGAATGGCTTAGTTGATCAAGTTAAAGAAGGCGATAAAGTATCATTTGAAGTTGAAATGACTCACAAAGGTGCCAATGCCGTTAAAGTGAAAATTGATGTGGTAGAGAAAGTAAAACCTGTTGTTGTAGCTGAAGAAGTTCAGCCAATCATTGAGGAAAATAAATAAAACCTCTTTACATACCGCAACTGTAAATATATACAAATTATCGAAAAGCTATATTATCAGAATCTGTCCTTTTAATTTTATCTTTGAATGATTAGTTTTTTACTTTCTGTGCTTTCTTTATTTTTAATTTCAATAACATAAACTCCATTACTTAAATCTTCCACATTAATTTTTTGGTTGGATTTATTTAGTTGCTCTGATTTTATTAAAGCCCCAACTACATTATAAACATTTATAATTATAAAATCATTACCTGTATTGTTTATATTTAAAGTAACAAAATCTGAAGCCGGATTTGGATAGAGTTTTGTCTGATTATTTAACATTAATTCATTTAAACCCACTGGTGCGTATACAATTTCTATTGTGCTATCGTTTAAGCATCCATTGGCGTTATAGGCTTTTAAGTTAACCAAATATTTTCCCGCTTTTGTATATTGATGGATTGGTGTTTTTTTATTTGAAAAACTACTGTCGCCAAAATTCCAACTATAATTTGTTAAAGTAGTATCGGTTGGCAAAAAATTAAAAGTATCATTTATTAAATCGTAGCTAAAGCTTGCCTGTGGCAATGCAAACACATTCACTTTAATGCTTATTGGATTTGCGCTGCAGCCTTCATTTCCTATATAAGGCCACAACATAAACTCTTGTATGGCTGAATTTCTATTTTGTAAAAATAAAGTTTGCTTCAATACCACACCACTGTCGGCAATGGCGCCATTTATTTGGTTATTTTGAACTGGATTCCAATAAAAACTTGCTTGCGGATTTGATTGAATGCTATCGCTAAAAGGCATACCACTGCATGTATTAAATAAAGTATCATTTAAGCTCAAAATATTAGAATTAGGGCTTACTGAAATTGTGATTGATTTTGGTTCACTTCCACACTGGGCATCGGCTAATACATGTTTTACCAAATATTCTTGGCTACCAGTTGTTGTTCCGCTGTTGGTGAGTGTTTGAAAAATGCCCGTTTTAGATTGTAACATGGTTGTAGCTCCACTAATATTACCTGTTTTTGCGCCTAATGTCCATATAAAAAATCCTGGATAATCGGTAATAGGAATTAAATTGGTATTGCTTCCATTACAAATTAATTTATTGCTTGGTCCAATAATTTTTGGTGTGGGAGCTACATAAAGTTTAAGCGGTAAACTATCGCTAATACAACTACCTGATACGGTAGTGAGCTTAATTAAATAATTAACAAAACCATAAGTTGTGGTGCTATTATTAATTAATGATTGACGCATAACAAAACCTGTTCCACTTTGCGCTCCAACTAAACCTTGAGATTGAACTGTAGTCCATACAATATTGCTATAAATGGAGTTTTGAAAATACACTTGTTCATTCACTAGGCCACTGCAAATGGTATCTCCCGCAAAACTGCTAATGGTTGGAAGTGCCTTAACTGTAATCGTAAAATTTACCGGATTGCTTTTACAACTGCCTACGCTAGAAATTGCTTCAACCATATAAACTGCATTTCCATTGGTGGTATTGCTTGCATTGAATAATTTAATAAGCATGTTTGTTCCGCTCGAATCTTTAGCTCCAGTAATTCCAGAACCCATCGATTGGTTGGTCCAACTAAAATTAGAAGGTACACTAGCAGTTAAAGGAATACTTAATAAAGCATCGCTACAAACATTTTGCGTAACAATATTGGTAATTTGTGGTTTAGGTAAAACTGTATAAGTAATATCTTTAGCTATACTTACACAGCCTCCATCAATAGCCGTTGCTGTTATTCGATACACAATACCACCGGTAGAATTGCTACTTGAATTATTTAATACTTGATTGATTTGAGCACCTGTTCCAGCGGAAGCACCAGTTGTGCCATTGATAGTTGTTACAGGTAAAAAACCAAACGTACAAGGAGTATTTGCTGTTAGCGTTAATTGAGTATTTGCGCCATTACACATACTATAACTAGTTAAATTGGTAACAATTGGTTTTGGCATATAACGTACTTTGTACCAATTACTGGTATCGCTGTAATCAGAACTTAGCCTGCGGTAATACAAAACCGAATCAGATTGTGTAACAACAATACCAGCAGTGTATTCAAATATTTGTCCAGGAGTTTGTGTGGTATCAAAAGCAGTTTGCCAACGTGCAGACCAAATATTGGGGCCATAAATGGTGAATTCTGTACTTGGGTCGCAAACCACATTGTTACTAAGGGTAGAAATAATTACCGTATTGCGGCTAGCAAAAACAGTAGTGTAAAATAAAAGGGTTGCTAAAAGCAGGCTAAATAATTTCTTGTTCATAATCACTAAAAAATTAGCGCAATCAACTAAATTTTTTTCAAATCACATCGTAATTTTTAGTTTTTGAACAGATTAGTTTTAACCAAAATTTTTTGTACAAATTCTTTATTTGTTAACTAACGAACACTTAGTTTCATTTGAGCACTGAAAACAATTTTTTGCCAAATACTGGTATTTGGTAGGCTTTATTTTAGTGGTTATTTATAAAGTTATTAAATTCATTTTTTGCTGTTGGGCTTTCAAACAGAGAGCCGTGTTCACCACCAACAATCTCAACAAACTGTCTGTTTTTACAACTTGTGCAATTTAATACATCTTGTTTAAATGTTGGCCAAGAATACATTTGAATTGCCTCATCATTTAATCCTTGTACAAATAATATATCCGATTTAAAACCCTTTGTAAAGTTTAATAATGACCTTTGGTAATATGCGTTAGCATTTGCTGTTGTAGTACCATATACATTTCTTAATTTATTACAAACATAACTTGCAGGAGTTTTTCCATTTTCTTCTAATTGGCATCTAAAAACTAAATTTAAAGGACCAGGTGCATTTGCAATTACTCCATTGGTTTCATGCATGGTATTAAGACGAGTAACTAAATAGCCACCTTGTGAATGCCCTGCTAGAAATATTTTTTTAACCTTGATTCCTAATTCTTGATTTGCCGAATATTTAACCCATAGCAAAGCGGCTTCTGCTTGATTGATATTATCACCAAAAAGAATATTAAGTTGCGGATGTGCCACACTAACAATCATCATATCTTGTCGATATAAAATATTTTTAAATTGATTAAGTGTGTTTTCAGCAGCGGGTAATATATTGCTATCACTTTGTACAGTTCCATGATAAGTAATCAACACATCTACCTCATTTAGTGCAGGTTTGTCAATAATAACATCAACGTTAACATGATTATAAGTAATAGACTTTGTTATTTTATAAGCCACAAGAGTGGGCTTTTCTGTTTTGTTTTCCTTGGCACACGATAAAAAAAGTAATGACAATAATATCAATGATCTCATAAAGCTAAATTTTTAAATATTTTGTAGGACTGTTTTCTCCTAAAATGGTTTAATTACTCGCAAACAAACTTACTCAACTATTCTTAGCATTAGTGGAGCGCCATAAGGATTATTTATGAATGTAGTGTCACTGACACGGGCTAATTTATAATAGTCTGGATTTTCCCTACCATTTTAAATCGTTAGTCGCTGCCCGCAATGCTTGGCTTCAGACTAAAGATAGTAAGGGGTAATTGCTGTTAAAAAGTTCAAATAATATGATTAGTAATAAAAATTAAAACCCTAAAAATTAGCACTTATGGCGTTTTATCGATTTTGTTAAATGAGTAGTTTAAACTAGCAAAGATAAAATGAAGTTCAATAAAATTATATCCATTCGTTCCGTTTGCTCCACCTTCAAGCAGTCTATAGCCAATATTTCCTTGTAGGTTTTTAGTGAAACTATATCTTCCAGATAAGGAAAGGTCAATTGCTCTGCCTTTACTTGCAGCTAAGCCTTCTCCAAAAAAGTCAACACCCATTTTTTGAGTTATATCCCAATTGGCAATTAGGTTGATAAGAGGAGCGAAGCCAATAGTAAAATTTTCACTTAAAAGGGCACTATTCTTTAACGAGACTCCTGCATCTCTAATTTTTGCAGACAAACCAATGCCAAATTTAAAATTATCTTTATTGATAATTCTTCGATTATAGGTAAAGCGATAAGAATTAAACTTGTAAACAACTTCTGTTGACAGGTTAGCTTCAAAGGTTTTTCCATCAAATAGTATATCCTTTTCTATTGTTTCAGTTTCTACAATTTTTAGAGGAGCATAAAGAAATGAAAAGTAATCTTTTCCATTTGATAAACAACCAACGCGCAACCTAAAAAATGGACTTACTGGAGTTTGAAAATCATTTTTCAGAGAAAATAAAGTTCCATTATTGCCGTTTCGAATATCATTCATACCTGTAAAGAATGCGCCTGATTCAACATGAATGAAAGTCTGTGCATTCGTATACAAATTGGAATGCAAACAAATAAAAAGAATCCAATATTTAGATTGGAAAACAAGTTTAGCAATCAAGTGATGCATATTGAGTTCTTATTTTTTTAAAGTGTGTTGTTTAATGTTTCATAACGTTTTGCAGCTAAAAGATGGGCGGGGATTTTCAGCACTAAACTACATTAGATGCACAAAACCCCGCTTTTGCAAATCGGATGTTAGCCGCTGATGTTTTCAATTAAAGTAACAGCTTCCTTTGGTGTCAGTATAGGTAGCGAACTTGTTTTGAAGTCTTTTGTGTCACGTGTTACAATGAAGTCTATTTTATTTAAAGATTTTGCACAGTTGTATTGAATAGCATCTTCAAAGTCTTTAAAGTCCGATTTAAGTGATTTGTTAATGATGTCTTTTGAAACGTCTATTATGTCGGTCCATTCATTTAGTGCTGTTAATATTTTAATTGTTTCTGAATGAGAACAAGATTGTCGCAGTATGTAATAAATATTATTATACGAAACAGCAGAAATATAAATATTAATTTTCTTTTTAAAAGAGTAATTGAAAAGTCTAGCAGCCTCTATTGAAAATGGTTTTCGGTTAGCAAAAAAATCAATTAGCACATTAGTGTCGAGGAAAATACTTTTCATTATTTATATTTTTTTGCAAGACCTTTGGTTAATTCTTTTTTATAGTCAAAGTTGTCTGGCAATTCAATAGCACCCATTAATTTTAATATGCTAGGTGAAATGTTTTCTTCTTTATTTTCTTTTGATGTTAAAGACATCAGGTAATTTTCAACTATGTCAGATAGACTTTTCCCTTTTTGTTTTGCATATAGTTTAGCAATAACTATAACTGAGTCGTCTATTGTTAATGTTAGTTTAGTTGTCATGGCACGTGCTTTATTTTATACAAAGATACGTGTGTTTTTATTAAAGTCAAATTTTATTTTTGCTGCGCACTTGTACATAACGTTTTGGGGCTTTGCGAAGGCTGGGATTAGAAAGTACTAAAGCCCCACTTTTGCCAAACCCATGTTAGGCGTAGTTTTTATTTATCTTTATTGTTTATTAATTGAATTAAGGTTTCTTTACTCGGTAATACAGTCAAATATTTACTTGCAAAAATTTGTTGGTTATTTTCTGGCAAAGTGAATTCTACAACTGCTTCACTTTTGTTTTGGCATAAGATTATTCCGATAGTTTTATTTTCATCTTCGAGTTTTATTTGTCTGTCGTAATAGTTAACATACATTTGCATTTGGCCAATATCTTGGTGTTTTAGTTCTCCAATTTTCAAGTCAATAAGTACAAAACATTTTAGAATTCTGTTGTAAAATACTAAATCTACTCTGAAATGTTTGTCGTCAAAACTTATTCTATTTTGTCTTGCTACAAATGTAAAACCATTTCCTAATTCTAATAAAAAGTGCTCTAACTTGTCAATTAATTTTTGTTCTAATTCATTTTCAGAATAGTTTGAATTATCAGGTAAGCCAATGAACTCCAAAATATAGGGGTCTTTGATAGCATCTTGTGGTTTTTCTAAGGTTTGACCTTTAATAGAAAGTTGTAATATTTCATTTTTGTCTTTACTTAATGTCAAACGTGTAAATAGTGCTGTATCATATTGTCTATTCAGTTCTCGTAGGCTCCAATTGTTTTTAAAAGATTCAATTTCATTTAATGAGACCAACTTAAATTGAATTCCGCAGACAGTGTTTGCGTATTTGAATAAACATAATAAAATTGACGAATTTGTTCTAAATTTCTTTGTGAAAAGCCTTTCCCAAATTCGTGTGTTAATCGTTCAGAAAGCGATTTTATTATTTGTTTGCCATAATCAGCTCTTTGTTTACCATTTTGTTCTTCTTCTACTATCATTCTACCGATTTCAAAGTATGTCAAAACCATAGTACGATTTACGGTTTGTAATACTTTTGTTCTTGCAGAAACTAGTAATTCTGATATTTTGATAGCTAACTCATTTGAAACAAGTTCATTCATTATTTTTTGTGTCTAAATTTTGAACAAATATAACAAATTTTCAAAGTCTTTTTGATTCAGCGATTTGTATGGTTAAATTACACCTAACGTTTGACAGCTAGCCGCAGATGGCCCAATTGCGGACCATTCTTCGTGAAAGCTGCTTTTCAAATATAGAAAAATTTCGCCTACGAACTACCGAGGGCCATTTGCGGTTAGCTGTTGTTATATGCGGTTTTTTTTGTCACCATTTAATCTTCGTCTGAATTGATTGTTACCATTAATGTTTCTCTTGCTTTGTTTGTCAGCATACCCCATTTCATTTTTGCCAAACTTGGTGTAGAATATGTCTGACCGTCAAAACTAAAGTCAGTATAACCAATGCAATTTCCCTCTTTGTCGTGGAAAGTGAAATGTCTGTCAAATTGTGGA
>CANGPW010000029.1 GCA_947456185.1 Bacteroidota bacterium
CAGAAGATTACAAAAATGCCATTGAAGGTTTTAAAAAATATGCTGAATTAGATGCTAAAATGACTAATCCTGATGTTTATACCGATGCCGTTACCAGAACAGCAGATTGTTATTTTGCCCAAGGCAATTATGAAAAATCAATTGACTATTATAATTTGGTAATTAACAAAGATTTGAATGGAAGTGATTATGCGTTGTATCAAAAAGCAATGATTTTAGGCGTTGTAAAAAAGCCAAATGAAAAAATTTATGCGTTAGGTACATTAATTGAACGTTACCCAAAATCTGTTTTTATTGATGATGCTTTGTTCGAAAGGGCTGACGAACAATTAAAAAATAATAATTTACCAGAAGCCATTAAAGGATTTGATAACATTATCAACAACTATCCTAGAAGTGCATTTATTAGAAAAGCATACTTAAACAAAGGACTTACTTTGTTTAACATGAGTAAAGATGAAGATGCTTTAAATACCATGAAAACACTAGCTACAACTTATGCAAATACCGATGAAGCCAGACAAGGTTTGGTGGTATTAAAGCAAATATTAGTTAGCAAAGGTGAAAGCGATTTGTACTTTGATTTTATAAAAGTAATACCAAATTTTGTAGAATCAGCTTCATCGCAAGATTCTTTAACATACCAATCTGCATTTAATAATTATAAAGCTGGATTGGATAATTATTCAAAGAAAGATTTCTCAGCATCAAATATTGATTTTGCAAAAGCAAGCAAAGGATTTGGAAACTATTTAAACCGATTTGCTGGTGGATATTTTACTGCTAAAGCATACTATTACAAAGCAGAGAGCGATAACGTGTTAAAAGCTTATGATGACGCATTGCTTGGTTATGAATATACGGCCAACGCCATTAGAAGTGACTTTACTGAACGCAGTACCAGACAAACGGCAGTGATTTATTTTTTAAGAAAAAACTACGAAAAAGCATTTGAATATTATGCAGCTTTAGAACGCATAGCAGGTAACAAAGATAATTTACAACTTTCATTACTCGGTCAGTTGAGAGCCTCTATGATTATGGGTAAAATGGACACTGCGACTCAAGTTTCGTTCAGGTATGTAAACTCTGGAATAGCTACAAAAGAGGGTTTGAGTGATGCTAAAATAAACATTGCTAGGTTTTATATGCTGCGCAATAAACCCGATAGCGCTTGGGCCGATTTCAATTACTTAATGAAAGAAAACAAAGAGAAGATAATAGGAGCGGAGGCAAATTATAGTATTGCTTTGATTCAATATTTAAGAAAGGATTACAAAGCATGTAATAAAACTATTTTTGAATTAAATGATAACTTTAGCAAATACGAATTTTGGGTTGCTAAAGCATTTATTTTACTTTCAGATGTATATGTAGCACAAAAAGATTATTTCCAAGCCAAAGCCACATTGCAAAGCATTATAGACGAATACAGCAAAGAAGATTTGAAGGCAATAGCTCAAGAAAAGTTGAAGCTAATAGAAGAAGAGGAGGCCAAAGGGAAATTAGAACAAAAGAAAAAAGTAGACGAAAGGATTAAAAGCCGCGACTAATTCAAAATTATTTTTTGGTTATTTAACAGCAATAAATTTATGAAAAAAACAATATTATATTTCAGCTTGATAGTTTTAAATGGCATTTGTATGAATGCATTTGCCCAGAAAGATTCGTTAGACGATGGCCTAACAGTTAACATCAAATATGTTCCTACTTTATCGGAATCAATTAAAATTCCGGTGAATCCAAACCCGGAACAGCCAACAAGCGTAAAGCCAACGTTTACTTATAAAATTCCGGATTTAAACACACCTACCACACCAACTATTTACACCATTAAACCCCTCAGTTTGGGAAATGCACTATTGCCGAAATTGAGCAATAACTATTTCCGATTTGGTTTTGGAAATTACACAACACCATTGGCTGAAGGCTATATAAACAGTGTAAGGAGTAAAACATGGAATAACGGCATCTTTTTTAAACATTTGTCATCACAAGGCGATAAAGCTTTTCAGAACTTTAGTAATAATACCATTGCTGCACACAGCAAACGTTTTTTTGATAAATCAATATTAAGTACTAGTGTTTTGTACCATAGAAACGTTGTAAATAATTACGGATTTTTGGTTCCAGACTCATTGATAGCTAATAAAGATACGCTAAAAAATATTTATAATTTATTTGATTTAAATATTAGCCTTGAAAACTTAAAGAACGATACCATTTCATTGGCTTATAAATTTGATTTGAATTACTATTTTCAAAATAACAATTACGACTTAGTTGAACATAATTTTAAACTAGCTGGAACATTGGCTAAAACCATTAGCAATATGCCGTTTACATTATACACTGGTATCAATAGCATGAGTAATATTTCAAACAGCAATACATTGCAACGTACTGCTTTTATATTTAACCCACGTATTAATTTAGAAGATGAACTATTTTATATAAAAGCTGGATTTAACTTCACTTATTTTACAGATAGTTTAGACAATACAAACCCAAATCATTTTTATCCGGTGGGTGAAGTTGCATACCATGTTATTCCAAAAGCGTTAACAGTTTTGGCGGGAATCAATGGTAATTATAATATCAATACTTTTAGAAGTATCAATGCTGAAAATCCTTTTGCTAGAAATTATATTTTTAAAAATACCAATAATAAATTTGAAATGTATGGTGGCTTAAAAGGTCATATTGCTAAAGGTTTAAATTATTCTTTACAAGGATTAATTGCCAATGTTAGCAATATGCTTTTTTATGTGGGTGATAGCACCGGAAAACAAAGAATCATTTACGATGAAAAAACCATTACGCTAACTACATTTACCGCAGATATTAGTTGTCAGTTAGGTGATAAATGGCGCTTAGGATTGATTTCAAAATTATACAACTACAGCATGGGCCAATTACAATATGCTTATAGCCGCCCAAGTTCAGAAGTAAAGTTAAACAGCACATTCAATATTGGTGATAAATTCTTATTGCGTGCCGATGTGTTTTATGTTGGTGAAAGAAAAGGTGGAACATATGATAGAACAAATGGTAATAAAGATGATGTTTATGAAATAAAATTAGATCCATTTGTAGACATGAACATTGGAATAGATTATCGTTATAATAAAAATGTTTCTGTATTTTTTAACTTCAATAACATGGCAGCAGCAAGGTATATGCGTTATACTAATTTAGATGTTTATGGCTTCAACGCACTAGGTGGAGTATCTTTAACGTTTTAAATAATCACTAAAAACTTCCAAAAAGCCATTGATGAAATAATCGTCAATGGCTTTTTGGTTTTAGCTGATTGTAAGAATTTTATAAACATTTAGTTTATACCTTTTGCAAAGCAATAAAAGTAAATAAAATTGAAGCAGTATATTGAATAAACTACTTATGTTTGTAATCTTTTTAAAATAAATATGTTTACAGGAATTATAGAAACGATGGCTACTTTAGTGGATAAAAAAGTAGTAAACACCAATATTGATTTTTATTTTAACAGCCCAATTGCCCTTGAATTAAAGGTTGACCAAAGTGTGGCTCATAATGGAGTTTGCCTAACTGTTGTTGAAATCAATGAATCAAATTACAAAGTTACAGCGGTAAATGAAACCCTTGAAAAAACTAATTTGAAACATTTGAATATTGGCCAAAAGGTGAATATTGAACGATGTATGCCAGCTCATGGCAGGTTTGATGGACACATAGTTCAAGGCCATGTAGATGATATTGCTATTTGTAATAAAATAGAAGATCAAAACGGTAGTTGGAATTTTTATTTTACAATCAATCCAAAGCATCAAAACTTATTGGTAACAAAAGGTTCTGTTTGTATCAATGGTGTGAGTTTAACTGTGGTTAATGCTATGGAAGATTGGTTCAGTGTAACCATCATTCCTTATACATTTGAACATACTGTTTTTCATCAATTCAAAGAAGACGATGAAGTAAATATTGAGTTCGATATTATTGGAAAATACATTGTTAAAATGAATTCAAATATCAATTTATAATTTTATTCTACCAATATTTTTTCTGCTACTTGCCCGCTTAAAGTGGTGGTTATATTATTTACTTTTATTTTTAACAATCCATCAAAAACTTCACGGTCTATAATTTCAATACTAGAATAAAGTGAAATGCCTACTCGGCTTAAATAACTTAAAAAATCAGAAGAAGAATCACTGACAGCAACAAACCTAACTGTTTTGCCAATTTCAATGTTTGACAATAATTTCAAGTTTGTTTTTGGGAGCTTACCATTTTTATCAGGAATAGGAGCACCATGTGGATCGTATTTTGGATTACTTAAAATCAAATCCATCTTTTCAAAAAACAAAGGACTTTTAATATGCTCTACTTCCTCGGCTATGTCGTGAACTTCTTCCCAACCAAAACCCATTATTTTTACTAAAAACAATTCTGTTAATCGGTGTTTGCGAATTACTTCTAATGCTTGTTTTTTACCTTTTTCCGTTAAAATAAAGCCCTTATATTTCTTGTATTCTACTAATTCTTTATCAGCTAATTTATTGACCATACTATTAATAGTAGGTAATTTTACATTTAGCTTTTCCGAAAGTTTGCTAGCAGTAGCGCCCGTTTCATTTTGACTTAAGTTGTAAATGGCTTTTAAATAGTTTTCTTCTGCTAACGTTCTCATGCCTCAAATATAATAATACTAATTGTAAAATATATTTGTTAGATAAGTCTAACAAATTATATTTGCTGCTCTAATTGTATGAACACGTTGAATAAATATTTTTTAGCAATATTTTTTTTTATTCTATTTGCTGAGCAACTATTGGCTCAATCGATTGATTTAAAAGGAAAAGTTGTATGTGAAGGAAATCCAATTTCATATGCAATTGTTACCATTAAAGAAACCAAACTAAGTAATCAAACCGACAATGATGGAAGATTTGTTTTTAAAAATATGGTAAATGATTCTTTTACTTTAACCATCAAAGCCATAGGATTTGAAAGTAAATCATTGAAATATTTTAAGAAAGACATTTTAAATAGTACAATAGAAATAAATTTATTAGCCATTGAAAATGGATTGAATGAAGTGGTGGTAAGTGGAACTTTAAAAGAAATAAGTAGGAAAGAAAGTACAGTATCGGTAGAAGTTATTTCGCAAAAATTGTTTCAACAAAATCCAACTCCAAATATCTTTGAAGCCATTGGCATGGTGAATGGTGTTAGGCCACAAATGAACTGTAATGTTTGCAATACTGGCGATATACATATTAATGGAATGGAAGGCCCATATACCATGGTAATGATAGATGGAATGCCAATTGTTTCGGCACTTTCCACTGTTTATGGATTGATGGGAATTCCTAATTCAATCATTGAAAGAGTAGAAATACAGCGTGGGCCAGCATCTACTTTATATGGTTCTGAAGCAGTTGGAGGTTTAATCAATATCATTACTAAAAATCCTTTGAAAGCCCCACAGTTTAGTATTGATTTTAACTCCACTAGTTATTTGGAAAATAATTTAGACATGGCTTATAAATTTAAATGGAGTCCAAAAATTCAATCTTTAATAAGTGCCAATGTATTTTATTTTGATAAAATATGGGATTTAAACAATGATAATTTTACTGATATTACCCTTCAAAAACGCATTTCAATATTTAATAAAACCAATATTGAACAAAAAGAAAACAGGATTGCAAACATTGCAGCAAGGGTTTTTTATGAAGACAGGTGGGGCGGTGAAACTCAATGGAACCAATCGTTCAGAGGAGGCGACAGTGTTTATGGAGAAAGTATTCAAACCAAAAGATTAGAATTATTAGGCAATTATCAATTGCCCTATTTTAAAGATAAAGTGGTTTTAAATAGTTCAATCAATTACCATGATCAAAATTCGGTGTATGGTAAAGTAGCATATTTAGCCACTCAAATCATTGTATTTAACCAAATAACAGTTGATAAAATAATAGCTAAAAAACACAATATTTTAATGGGTGCTGCATTGCGTTATACCTATTACGATGACAATACCTCCGTTACCCAAACAATTGATTCAATCAATAAACCGAACGTCATATATTTGCCTGGTTTTTTTATTCAAAACGATTTTAAAATCAATCAAAAACATAAAATGTTAGTTGGTTTACGTTGTGATATGAATTCAATTCATGGTGCTATATTTTCTCCACGGTTAAACTATAAATTTACCCCAAATACTTTTAATACTTTTAGGTTAAGTTTGGGTAATGGCTATCGAGTTGTAAACCTTTTTAGTGAGGAACATGCAGCTTTAACAGGTGCACGACAAGTTCTTATTTTAAATGAGCTGAAGCCAGAGCAGTCGTGGAATGTATCGTTTAATTTTGTTAGGAATTTTTCTATCAATAATGGATTTATTAACTTGGATGCGAATGTATTTTATACTTATTTTACCAATAGAATTATTCCTGATTATTTTACCGATGCCAATAAAATTATCTTTAATAATTTGAATGGTCATTCCATCAACAGAGGTTTGAATGTAAGTGCCGATGCTACATTCAATAAAAATATAAAAGCTAATTTAGGCTTTACATTAGTGGAAGTTTTTACCATGAATAAAGACAGTTTGAATTTAGAAAAAAAACAGGATCAAATTCAAACGCCACCACTTACTTTTAATTATGGTTTGAATTATCAATTTATCAAACAAAAAATTACCATTGATTTGAATGGAACACTTACTAGCCCTATGCTTTTACCAATTTTACCAAATGATTTCAGGCCTTCAGAATCACCTTGGTTTGCATTGATAAATTTACAAATTACAAAAATATTTAAAAAAAATTTATCCATTTATGGAGGTGCAAAAAACTTGCTAAATTTTATACCCAGCCATCCAATCATGCGTCCGTTTGACCCATTTGACAAACAAATATCAATCAATAATCCTAATGCCTATACTTTTGATCCGAGTTATAATTATGCACCATTGCAAGGCATCAGGGCATTTGTAGGAGTGCGGTATAGTTTCAAATAAATTTTTATTGTTTACTTGATGATAATAAGCTTTAATTTTTCTTTATTTGAAGAAAATAATAAAGACAATCTTGAAAGAGAAAAAACATTTTTTATGGTTTGCTGCAATTTTAATTGGAATTTCTTTCCAAATATTTTGCAATAGCAATGAATCATCAACCATAGAAAGCAAATATTTAAACCACAACGATTCTGTTAAATATGTTGGCATGCAACAATGCAGAGCTTGTCATGCCGATATTTATAATTCATTTATTGAAACAGGAATGGGTAAAAGTTTTGATTTGGCAACACCCCAAAAATCGAGTGCAGACTTTACCAAACACCATGTAGTTTTCGATAAATTTAAAAACTTGTATTACCATCCTTATTGGAAAAACAATTCCATGTATATATTAGAATATAGGTTAGAAGGAAAAGATACCATTTATAAACGTACCGAAAAAGTAGATTATATTATTGGCTCTGGCCAACATACCAATTCTCATTTAATGAATGTAAATGGATATATTTATCAATTGCCATTAACGTGGTATGCACAATTGCAAAAATGGGATTTGCCGCCAGGATTTGAAAATGGTAATAACAGTCGTTTTAGTCGCACCATAGAATTTGAGTGCATGAGTTGCCACAATGCATTTCCAAGTGTAACAGATTTTACAGCCAATAAATTTGTAAATATTCCAAATGGCATTGACTGTGAACGTTGCCATGGACCTGGTGAAGCACATTTAAAGGATAAAATAGCTGGTAATTTAGTAGACACCGCACACGAAATTGATTACACCATTGTTAATCCGAAAAAATTACCTTGGGAACGCCAAATTGATGTTTGTCAGCGTTGCCATTTACAAGGTAATTCGGTTTTAAAAGAAGGAAAAACGTTTAAAGATTTTAAGCCGGGCATGGTATTAAGCGATTTTTGGGAAGTGTATATGCCTAAATACAAAGGTCAGAACGATGAATTCATCATGGCCAGTCATGCGCAGCGATTACAATTAAGCAAATGTTTTACAGAAAGTAACAAGCAAAATAAAACATCGGGTAAGAACTTTGAAACTTTAAATTTAACTTGTATTACTTGCCATAATCCGCATGTAAGTGTTAAAAAAACAGGTACACAAATATTTAATAATGCATGTATCAAATGCCATTCAAGCAATACGCAAACGGTATGCGCTGAAACTGAAAGAAACAGAATGTTAAAACAAAATGATTGTTCAAGTTGTCATATGCCACGTTCGGGAACCATAGATATTCCGCATGTTTCGGTTCATGATCATTGGATAAAAAAACCTACCAAGCAAAAAGAAATTGATAAAATAAAAGAGTTTGCAGGATTGTATTGTATCAATAATTCAAACACAACTGATTTATCAAAAACAAAAGCTTTGATTAATTATGTAGAGAAATTTAATGGAGATAAAATAGCTTTAGATAATGTACAGCAAATTATAAACACCACAAAATCGGATTGGATTGATGAAAAAATTCATTTGTTTTATATAAAAAACAATTATGATGAAATTGTTTCCATCGCATCATTTATAAATGTAAATGAACAAACAAATGCTTGGCTATGTTACCGAGTTGGACAAGCTTTTTTAAGTAAAAATGATTTTGTAAGAGCAGAATTATTCTTTGAAAAAGCGGTGTCGCTATCTCCTCAAAGTATTGATTTTATTGATAAATTGGCGCAAGCTAAAATCATGTTGAATAAATTAGATGAAGCAATTTTATTACTAAACAATAATTTAAAAACCAACAACAAGCAGGAGGGAAGTTATGTGAATTTGGGCTTTGCTAACTTCAAACAAAACAATATTGCTTCAGCCAAAAACAATTATAATAAAGCACTGGAATTAAATCCAGATAACGAACAAGCATTGTTAAATTTAGCAGCAGTTTATAATATAGAAAATAACAAAATAGCAGCTGTAAAATTATTGGAAAGAATTTTGGTAATTAATCCTCAAAATGAAGCAGTAAAACAATTGATTGAAAAATTGAAATAATTTATTGGTTAAAAAAAAATTTCAATTTTGTATTGTCGCGATTTATCGCATCTAAACCCAAAAAATCTATGATGTTTCTTTGATACTGTTTATACTTTTAATTAAACGTCTACAAATACAAACAAAATCCTTTTCGCCTGTGTACGACCCATTCGGGGTCGTATGTTTATAAAAATACTTATGCTATAAACATTCGACCCCGAAGGGGTCGAACAGCTGTTATAAACGGATTATTAGTTGTAGAGACGTTTATTTAAACGTCTCTACAATTTCCTGTAAGATTTTTCCAACATCCAACATCCAATTTTGCTGCTAAAAGTTAAATAGCATCTTTTAAAAAATAGTATAAGTTTGCATAATAAATTTTAAAAACCAATTCAACTATGAAATTTGCTACCAAAGCTATACATGCTGGACAAGAGCCTGATCCAACAACAGGCGCAGTAATGACTCCTATTTATCAAACTTCTACTTTTTGGCAAGCTAGTCCGGGTAAACACCAAGGATATGCTTATGCTCGTGGAAAAAATCCAACGCGCGATGCTTTACAAAAATGTATTGCCGCTTTAGAAAATGGTAAACATGGTTTGTGTTTTAGCAGTGGAATGGGCGCCATTGACGCAGTAGTAAAATTATTGAAACCAGGTGATGAAGTGATAACTGGTAACGATTTATATGGTGGAACGTACCGCATGTTTACCAAAATATTTGCTAATTATGGCATCAAATTTCATTTCATAGATTTGAATAATGCACAAAATATTATAGCGAGTATCAATGATAATACCAAGTTGATTTGGATTGAAACACCTACCAATCCTACCATGCAAATAGTCGATATTGCAGCTTGTGCAGCCATTGCCAACGCGCATCACTTAATATTAGGAGTTGACAATACTTTTGCTTCTCCATATTTGCAAAATCCATTAGATTTAGGCGCTCATATTGTCATGCATTCGGCTACTAAATACATGGGCGGACATAGCGATGTAATCATGGGTGCGTTAATTGTAAACGATGATTCTTTGTTTGAACAATTAGCATTTATCAATAATAGTTGTGGCGCCACTCCAGGTCCTCAAGATTGCTTCTTGGTGTTGCGTGGTTTAAAAACATTGCATTTGCGCATGAAAGCACATTGCGAAAACGGAAAAGTAATAGCCCATTTATTAGCCAAACATCCAAAAATAGAAAAAGTGTATTGGCCAGGATTTGAAAATCATCCGAACCACGATATTGCTAAAAGACAAATGAGCGATTTTGGTGGAATGATTTCTATTGTTTTGAAAAATGCGAGTTTGGAAGATACTTTTAAAATAGCGTCAGGGTTTAAAGTATTTACTTTAGCCGAAAGTTTGGGTGGAGTTGAAAGCTTAATCAATCATCCTGCAACCATGACTCACGCTTCAATTCCTAAAGCAGAACGCGAAGCTGCTGGCGTTGTTGATAGCTTATTGCGCCTAAGTGTTGGCGTAGAAGATATTGATGATTTAGTAGAAGATATTTTAAATGTTTTAGGTAAATAATAAAAAAGAACGTTTGCTGCTCGGTAAACGTTCTTTTTTTGTTTGAATAAAATATGCAAACTTATATTTGTATACTCTTATGAATCAATATATCGGGAAAAAACTTCATAAAAATGAAAGCTTTAAAGCAATTGTTTTAAATTTCGGTTATGTAAATACCAAGTTAACAAATACTTTTTTTGAGAAAAAAAACTTAAGGTTTATTATACTAACCGAAATTGGAAAACAGTGAATGAATTGAACCGATTATCAAATTTATAGTCATTGTTTTTTGAAGAAATTGTTTATTATTGCTTTTAAAAAATAACCAACAATGAAAAAAATATTGATACTAAGCGCTATTTCCGCTTCAATTTTATTTGCAAGCTGCACCAAAGAAGAAAGCAAAACAACTGTGATTACTCCAACAGATAATACATTATTGGTTGCTCAAAAAAACATGTCGTTAATAAATAAGTTTACAGGTACTAACTGTTACTATTGTGGCGACTGGGGCTGGACTTTAATTGAAGATTTAATTACTAATCACAAAGATGATGCGGTAGTTGTGGGTGCTTATAGTCAAAATAGTTTTGCTCAATTATTCATTTGTTCAATAGCAACTGATTGGGATAAAAGACTTCCGGTTACCGAAGGTTATCCTACTTTTGCTCCAAACTTTGTAGATTCTTGGTTATTGCCGATTGCCGATGATTTGGAAAACAACATAGAAACAACAGTAACTGCTCAAAATAATTTACCCGTTTTAGTAAATACTGCTCATACTTTTAAAATTGATGGAGCAAATTTAACGGTTACTTCAGCTACAAAATTCTTTCAAGATGCCACAGGTGAATACCAACTTGGAGTTTATGTAATGGAAAATAAAGTAATAGGAAATCAATCAGGACCTAATGGTGGACCAAGTGCTTCACATCATAATGTATTAAGAGCTGGAAACACCTCTTGGGGTGAAGCATTAGCAAATGGAACAATTGCTGCTAACTCAATCATAAATAAAACCACTACCATTGTTTTAGACCCAAAATGGAAAGTTGCAGACTTAGAAGTTTTTACTGTTATTTGGAAAAAAAATGGTACAAAATGGAATTTTGTTAATGCACATAAATAATATTTAAAATATATTTGTATAATATATAAATAAATAAAAATCATTTTCAATTGCCTTTTCCGTAATTAATTTTTAAGTTATTATTATAAATAAATATGACTGTAAGTATTTGTTTATTTTATACTTGACCTATTATTTTAAAAATTTAAATCAAATGAATTCGTTACAATAGTTTGTCAATTGATTATAAATTATTATTAGTAAAAAATGACTTAAATATTAATTTTAAAACAAATATCTTTTATGAATAAAATTAAAAACTAAATTTGTATCCTTATTACCAACTACTAATTATAATATTATGAGAGACGCAGGGGTTTACACGCAACTTTGGAAAAAATATTTACCAGTTATTAGACTGCTTTTGAAAAAAACAGCTGATACTGATCAAAAGCTCCAAATTTACAAGCACGAGTTTGCTTCTACAGGTGCTAAAAACAAGTTAGGTTATATTTTTAACTTAGAAATAGTAAATGGGAAAGCCATTAATAAAACTGCAGCCATTGCGGTTTCATTCGATTTGTTAAATGTTCTAAACGAAAATGCTTTAACTAACGAATGGTTAAAAGGTAAAAACGTTAAAATTAGTGTAAACAAAGCTTGTGAGTTAACCATGATATACTTAAACAAGCCTGATGCTTCTGAAGTTATTGTTGAGGAAGTTGCAGCTGAAGTTACCAGCGCTTAATATTTAAACTATATTTTAAAAAAGTGATGTATTTTTTCATCACTTTTTTTATGCTTAGTTTTTTATGAAATTTACTTTGCAATCATTGTATTTTTCTGTTTGCAATAATTCTTTCATTTTTAAAATGGTAAGAAAAGGTCCATCTACTACAAACATATTGATCAGCCAAACAGGGATGTTGCCACCAGGATTTAAATATATATAATATTCTCCATCTACTGTGCCATCGCTTTTAGGAGTAAACTTCCATGTGGCGTTTAATTGAGGTACTTCTACCAAATCTGGCTGGTTTGGATAAATACCCAATACTCCATTCGATTTGATCGTTACAACTTTCGTAAGGCTGTTTTGTGTAATTTTATAATAAATTACACCATACCTGTTTGCCACTGGCCAAGGTGCTGCTGTTTCATGGTAATAATAGAGTTCTGAATCGTTTACATTTTTTAAAATGAATGAATTATTACATTGATAAATATATTGTGGATGCGCATTAATGTCTTTGATAAAACAGACTAAATTCTTTAAACTTGATTGAAAATTGGTCACACATTTTACCTCTTTTATATCACTATTAGGGCTTTGTTTGGTATAAACAAAAATACCCTTAGATGATTTTTTTAACTCCCAATTTATTGAACTTGTAAAACTTAAATTAACCAATAAAAAAGCAAATACCATTAAATTCTGCTGATGTTTTATGAAATTAAGTGCTTTCATTCTTTAGTTCAATTGAGGTGCTACTAATATGACTTCTTCTTTTTCTACCAATACTTGGCCAGGTTCAGCGCCTTTTGGTTTCCTTACATATTTTTTAGGCGTAAAAATTACCGGCACCATGGCACTTCCTTTCGATTTACTATAATAAGCAGCTAGCTGAGCAGCATATTCTATTACATCATTGGTAAACATGTTTTTACTTTGATGTTTGATTACCACATGGCTTCCGCTTACGCCTTTGGCATGAAGCCATAAATCGTTTTTATGTGCTACTTTTAATGTTAACTCATCGTTATTGGCAGCACTTTTGCCCACCAATATTATAAAACCATTATAACTAAACTCGCGGTAGGTTTCTCGTTGTTCTAATTTACTTTTTTGTTTGCTTACTGGTGTTTCAAACTGCTTTAAATCGCGCATGGATTCAGCGGCTAATACCACTGCTAACTTAGCTTCATTGGCAGTTACTTTTTCTTGGGCTAATTTTATTTTATTAACTAACAGCTGCTCTTCATTTTTTTGATTGCGGGCTTTTTTATAATAATACTGCGCATTTTCCTGCGGATTCAAATTAGCCTTTAATTTAATTTGGATGGTGTTATTGGTATAAAAGTCTAAAGTGTCAAAGCTTTCTTTTCCTTTTTGCATTACATGCAAATTAGCCATAATAATATGTCCTATTTCTTCGTTCCTTGCATTGCTTTGCAAATACAATAATGCTTGTGACGCATTTACTGCAATAGGCCGCCAACGCTTCAACTCGGAATCACACTGCTGAATTAACTTTTCCTTTTTTTGTGTATAAAAATACTTCCCTAAATACTGTTTGGTAAATTCATTATAGGCAGTTAGGAGGGAGGTAAAAACCTGATTTTCGGAGTCAACTTTAGGTGTTAAATCTAAAACAGGAAATTCCTTTTCATCGGAATAAATATAAAACTGCTCAGCTAATTTTTCCTCATTGATGGTTTCCTCTAATGGCAAATAATTAGTGAGTAATAAATGCTTATCACTCTCTATTTGCGGACGAAATAATTCAATTAAGTTTTCATTTTCAAAATACAATACATTGGCCAATGAGCCATATAATTTAAAAACTAAACTCTTATTATTATTAAAAACCAAGCGAAAAGAACGTTCATTTTCATGAAGTTTTAGTGTATGGAAACCAACATTTTTCAAATGATTAAAAAGCACATAACTAGCACCTTTTCTTTCAATTGGATGATCATAAAATTGTATAAAAAACGTGCGTGCTTCTATAACCAACTTTAAACTTATCCATTGGTCAATATTGTTAAACACCAACACCAATTCATTTTTGTTTACACTGAATGCATCAAAAAACACATAGCCTTGCAGTTCCTTTTGCAATGACAATCCGAGTTGATGTATGAGTGGATGTTTGTGGTGCACGGATGGTTGATTGGTTGAATTGTTGATTGGTTGATTGGTTGAAGTATGAATGTTAAATTTTAATTGTCATGGTGAGCTTGCCGAATCCATAAACGTATTTTGTCCATGGTTGATATAATCACCAAACCATTCAAAATTTTGTCAATCATAGCTTTTAAAAATTCGCATCATAATACCCATTCGGCAAGCTCAGGGTGACAATGTTTTTGGATTTTTGTCCATGGTTGGTGTCCTCATCAATCATTCAATCCCGATGCATCGGGACAAAATCTCCTTTTACTCCCATTCAATAGTAGCTGGTGGTTTGCTGCTAATATCATACACCACACGGTTTATTCCTTTTACTTCATTGATAATTCGATTAGATACATGCGCCAAAAACTCATGTGGCAAATGACAAAAATCTGCTGTCATGCCATCTACCGAAGTAACTGCACGTAAGCAAACTGCATTTTCATAAGTACGTTCATCGCCCATTACGCCTACCGATTGTACAGGCAAATAAATTACGCCTGCTTGCCAAACATTTTTATATTGGTCTTTGCTTTTTAATTCACTGATAAATATATGATCTGCTTCTTGTAAAATTGCTACTTTTTCAGGTGTAATATCACCCAAAATTCTAATAGCTAATCCCGGACCAGGAAAAGGATGACGGTTCAATATTACATCGGCAATGCCTAATTCCCTACCCACTTTTCTTACCTCGTCTTTGAATAGCGTACGCAATGGTTCTACAACTTTCAAATCCATGTTTTCGGGTAATCCACCTACGTTATGGTGCGATTTAATGGTTGCCGAAGGGCCTTTTACACTTACACTTTCTATTACATCCGGATAAATGGTTCCTTGCGCTAACCATTTTACGCCATCTATTTTCTTCGCTTCATCGTCAAAAACTTCAATGAAAACACGGCCAATTGTTTTGCGTTTTAATTCCGGATCCGAAATGCCTTTTAACTCACTGATAAATCTTTCGCCAGCATTTACACCAATTACATTTAAACCCATGCCTTTGTATGCGTCTAACACTTGTTGGTATTCATCTTTGCGCAGCAATCCATTATTAATAAAAATGCCAGTCAAGTTATTACCAATGCTGTGTTTTAAAAGAATTGCTGCTACGCTACTATCCACTCCGCCACTTAGGCCAAGTATCACTTTATCGTTACCTATTTTTTCTTTCAGTTCCTTGGTGATGTTTTCTATAAAATGAACGGGAGTCCAATCCTGACTCATTTTTGCCACATGCTTCACAAAGTTTTCTAACATCAAAGCACCTTCGGGACTATGAGTTACTTCTGGGTGAAACTGAATTGCGTATGTAGGTTCACCTTCTATTTTATATGCAGCCACCTTTACTGATTCGGTACTTGCTATAATGCTAAAGTTTTCGGGAATGCTTTGAATGGTATCACCATGACTCATCCATACTTGTGAATCTTTGCTAACACCAGCAAACAAAATATCATCGGCTATATAACTTAGGTTAGCTCTTCCATATTCTCTAATTTTTGAGGGAACCACAAATCCACCATTTTGATGTGCCATTAACTGCGCACCATAACAAACGCCTAATATCGGTAATTTTCCCCTCCAAGCTGTTAAATCTATATTTGGAAGCAGGCCATCGTTCACCGAAAACGGACTACCACTCAGTATAATTGCTTTGGTGGCTGCATCTATTTCAGGTAAATGTGTGCAAGGATGAATTTCTGAATATACATTTAACTCACGTAACCTGCGGGCTATTAACTGGGTATACTGACTGCCAAAATCTATAATTAATATTTTTTCTTCCATGATATTTTTCGAGCCGCGAAGATGCTATTATTATTTCAAAATTGAAAACATAAACATGGATTTAAGAATATTGGATTTGATTATTTTAAATAATAATATACAGCTAACAATTTTAAACTAGTTAGTAAAATGATTTTTCGTTTTTACAATAAGCTACAGAATTAAACAAACTTATTTACAACTAGATAAAATAATTGATTAATATTGATTGGCAATTTATTATTTGTGTTATATACTGAAATCATTATAAATAGGCTAGATTATTCTTTTATCACTTTAAATGTTTGTTTCAAATTGTCTCCTACAAGCACAAAATACATACCTGAAGGTAGAGCAGAAATATCCAATTGATTGGTGTTTTTCTGTTCTAAAAGTAGTTTCCCTAAAAGATCGGTTAATACAATATTTGCATTTACAGATAAATTAATAATACCTGTTGTAGGGTTTGGAAAAACAGTAGGAACAATACTGGGAATAATGGTATTAATTGCTGTGGTATTGCAATTTTGACTATAATGGGCTGTTATATCAATATATCCATCTGTAAATTCACCAGAAAACCAATTAACTGTGCTCCATTCCACATCATCCATTTCTATGCAAGTCAAATTTTCATTGTTTTTTGCATAGAAAAATCCATGGTTTAAATTGTTGCCGTTTTTACAATTCAAACTAGTTAATTGATTGAAACTACAACTTAAAGAATCAAGTGCGATATTGGTAGTAACATCTAAACTTGTTAACTGATTTAAAAAGCAAAATAATTTAGTTAACGCAGTATTGCTAGTAACGTCCAAACTAGTTAGTTGATTAAAATAGCAAGATAAATTAATTAGCGCTTTGTTTTTTGAAACATCTAAACTTGTTAATACATTATATGAAGATGGGCCAATAGGCCATTTAGTATTTTCTTCACAATTCAAATTTGAGCAATTTAAATAAGTTAGTGCCGTTGCTCCTGAAACATCTAAACTAGCTAATTCATTATTTGAACAATCTAAATAAGTTAGAGATATTGCACCAGAGACATTTAAAGTATCTATTTTATTTAAAGAGCAATTTATTGTCTTAAGGGCTGTATTGTTTGAAACATCTAAACTTGATAAAGAACCCAATTGAATCCAAATTGGATCATAATTATATGAAATTACGGAATGACCTGAGCAGTCAAGGTACTTTAATGCAGTGGCCCCTGAAATTTTCAATCCTAAGTTAAAGGATTATTTGAGCAGTTTAAATAAGTGAGTGATTTGTTATTTGAAACATCCAAGCTTAATAACTTTCCAAATGGACTGCCCCAAGGATCATCAGGTGAATTTTGGCATCCTCCGCTACAATCTAATGAGTCGAGTTTAATAAAGGCTTCAATTCCTGTTAAGTTCAAAATACCTAATCCAACTACAATAATGCTCCCGCTATAGGCACTTGCTTCTGAGATTTGAATATTTGTATCTAAATTAGTGTTTATATTTGTATTATTAACTAATGCCGCTTTAAAAACGGAATCAGGAATGTATACATTCTGTGCTTGTGAAGCTGCTATAAAGAAAATGGTTATTATGGCAGCGAGTAATAATTCTATTTTTTTCATAATTTATACTTCATAATTTATACTTCATACTTCATAATTTATACTTTATACTTCATCATTCATACTTCATAATTTTATACAAACATTCTTTTGTTCTGTAAAAAACCTTAACGCTTCCCAGCCACCTTCGCGACCAACAACACTTTGTTTAAATTTATAAAGAACAAAATTGCATTTACAGTGAAGAGTATATTTTGTTTTTATATATAGTGGTTTGTTTCAAAAACAAACAAAGTCATTCACCTTCATATAAACTAATTAATTTGTACTGATTGACAATTTATTATTTGCGTGTTGTACTATTGATAATTAAAAACTGCGATTGTGTGTTTTTTAATAAAATTGATTTGAACTAATTCTAGTGAAAAATTTACGTTTTATACTAAATTATATATTTAATAATACATTCAGCTTTTTAATTATCAAATAAAAAAGCTAAAAAATTATATATTGCTCTGCAATAAAAAACTATAACTCAAAAAAAAATCTTATTATAAATGCTTAAAATGAAACTATTTAACTTAAAAAACATCATTTATTTTTTTTTATATTTCATGGTATTTTCTTGTTCGAATAAAATAACTAAATCAAATTCTTCAGCAATAGATTTTTGTAGCAGCATTCATAGAAATGACTCATTAAGTTTTTCGAAAGAACTAGCTCCGGTAGAAGTATTAATGAAGAACAGAACTGGTGTTTATGTTCTGGAAGACGGTGGTGGTTCCATGGTGGTAAGAGCTTGGTTAAGTGAGTATGCCGAAAAAACAATTGACATACAATATTTCATTTTTTCAACAGATAATGTTGGACTCATAGCCTGCGATTACTTAATTAGAGCGGCAGACAGAGGCGTAAAAGTGAGGCTTTTGGTAGATGACATTATGGTGGAAGCCGATGGACATGAATTATTGATGATGGATTCACATGAAAACATTGAAATAAAAGTATATAACCCAGGTGTAAATTTGGGTAAAAATCTTTTTAGTAGAATTTCAAAATTTGCTACTGACTTTCAATCTGCCAATCAGCGCATGCACAATAAAACTTTTACTGTAGATGGAAAAGTTACCATTACCGGTGGTCGTAACATTGCCGATGAATATTTTGACTACGACCATGAATATAATTTCAGAGATAGAGATGTGCTTTTATTGGGCAAGGAAGTAATTCAAGTTACAAACTCTTTTAATAGTTTTTGGGGAAATAAATTAAGTACTCCAGTAAAAAGTTTGGTTAAAATTGATAGTAATGAATTCAACAACAGCAATAGATTTGAAAAATTGCATCAATATGCTTGTAATCCAACTAATTTTTGGCCACAGGTAAGAGATAGGATTAAAAATCTTCCTTCAGCTTTTAAAAGCATTCAAGAGTCGGGTAAAATGGTTTGGCTCGATAGTGTGAATTTTATTTCTGATATTCCTGGTAAAAACAATGGGGAAAAAGGATTAAATGGGGGAGGAGCAACAACCGATTCGCTGATTAATTTGGTTAAAAATGCAAAATTCTCCATTGATATCCAATCGCCCTATTTGATTACAACAGGCTTAAGTCAAAATTTATTTAAAGCTGCCATTGACCGTGGGGTGAAAATAAGAATTCTTACAAATAGCCTTGCTTCCACCGATAATTTAGAAGCATTTAGCGCTTATCAAAAAGACAGGGAAAATCTTTTAAAAGCAGGCGTGAAAATTTATGAATTTAAGCCTGATGCTGCCGAAAGATATAAAATTATGACGGGTGCTTTGCAAGAAAAAATAAACTTTACACCCATATTTGGGCTGCATGCAAAATCGATGGTGATAGATGGAAATACAACTGTAATAGGCACATTTAACTTAGATCCTAGAAGTGCGAATTTGAACACGGAATGCTTTGCTGTTATGTATTCAAAACAAATAGCATCGAGCGTTTTAAATGGAATGAATATTGAATTTAAACCAGAAAATTCGTGGGAAACTACACTGAAATTTAATCCTGATTCTAAAGTGAGTAGGAAGAAAAGAGTAATGACTTTCACTAAGAAAATTTTCCCGAAAAGTATTTTATAGTTCCGAGGTATATCAATGAATAATTTTAAGCAAAATTACGGTAGCTTATATTTTATTTTTGGAGGATTTTGGATGTTGAATTAATAAATATTACAATTTCATCATTCATACTTTATACTTCAACATTGAATGGAATTATTTTTTAATATATTGTTTTTCAACAACAGTGGTGCAAACAATTTTATCCAAATTGGTATATTCAATTATAGCTTCTTTTTGATTAATAGCTTTAATGATACATTTGGTTTTTATCTTTATTCTTGATTTATTATTTAACAGGTTTACTTCTACTTTTTCACCCACATTGAATCCAAAATTATTAATGTTTTCCGGATCTGGGACAGCTTTGTAAATAGCATTATAGCTTTTTGGAAATACCCTATTTTCATCAACATTTTTAATAAAAACTCTTGAATTAACAGTGTGATTCACAATACAAGCTTTTTTAATAGATACCTCATTATCACTCGAAGTATAAAAATATAAAATGGTGTCACCAACTCTAAAGCCGTTAATTGCAGGTATTTGATTCATGATTGAATCATTTCCAGGAATGCTATTGCAATCATAAACATCGGCAGAAACGGTAACTACTGTGGTATGAAAAAGCAAAAAATAAGTGTTTTTATAGTCAACTGAAAAGTTAGAAAGTTTGATACCTTTTTTGTAAGGGAATTTTCGGTATAAATCGTTTTTAGCTTCAACTATTAATGCATCTTTACTCGAACCTCCAATTCCTAATATTTTTGTCGTGCTTGCAGTTCCAGTTGCTATATATATCATTGGACAATCAATATGCGCACCACTTGAAATATTGCCGGTATGAAATGAACATGCACTCATTAAAAATGCAATACTTAAAATGGATAATATTTTTTTCATAATTAATACTTCAACATTGACCATTCAAAATTCAACATCCAAAATCTAAAATTTAATACAAACATTCTTCTGTTCTGTAAAAAACCTTAAAGCTTCCCAGCCACCTTCGCGGCCAACACCACTTTGTTTCATACCTCCAAACGGTGTTCTTAAATCGCGTAAAAGCCAGCAATTAATCCAAACAATTCCGCTTTTTATTTGCGCTGCCATGTGGTGAGCAGTATTCAAGTTTTCTGTCCAAACCGTAGCTGCCAAACCATATTGTGTGGCATTTGCCATTTCTAATACTTCTTCTTGTGTTTCAAAAGGGGTAAGTGTAACCACTGGACCAAAAATTTCTTCTAAATTGGTTCTGCAGTTATACGCTAAACCTTCTATAATGGTTGGTGCAATAAAATAACCATCTGCATTTTCACCATCTAATTTAACAGGGTGTCCGCCTAATAAAATAGTTCCGCCTTCTTCCTTGGCAAGGTCAATATAACCAAGCACTTTGTCAAAATGCAATTGACTGGCAATGGCGCCAATTTTGGTATCATCGAGTAGGGGATTACCTACTTTCATGGCCTTTGATTTTTCTATAAATGCGGCTTTGAATTTTTCGTAAATTGGCTTTTCTATAAATATCCTTGAGCCACACAAACAAATTTCGCCTTGATTGGAAAATGAAGAACGAACACTTTCAGCAACTGCTTTATCGAAATTACAATCTGCAAATATGATATTCGGATTTTTTCCACCTAATTCTAAAGATAATTTTTTAAACATGGGCGCTGCTACGCGTGCGATTTCTGCACCAGTTTTAGTTCCACCGGTAAATGAAATTACTGAAATTCCGGGATGCGCAACAATGGCCGAACCTACTTTTCCTCCTAATCCATGCACAATATTTAATACGCCTTTTGGTAATCCTGCTTCAATACATAATTCCGAAAATAAATAGGCGGTCATAGGAGTAACTTCACTAGGTTTTGCCACCACACAATTGCCAGCAGCTAAGGCAGGAGCTATTTTCCAAGTAAATAAATACAAGGGCAAATTCCAAGGACTGATACAGCCCACAACGCCAATTGGTGTGCGCAAAGTATAATTAATGGCGTGGCTTCCCATGGAATGCGACTCACTTGCAAAATGCTCGATTGCGGTAGCAAAAAAATGAATGTTTTCTACTGCTCTAGGAATCTCCCCAAGCTTAGCCAACCAAACAGGTTTACCTTGATCAATGCTTTCAGCAATGGCTAATTTGTCAATATTTTGTTCAATTAAATCAGCTAATTTCAATAATATTTTGCTGCGATTATTTGCACTCATGTTGCTCCATTCCGGAAATGCAGCTTTTGCAGCTTGATATGCTAATTCCACATCAGTTTCATCGCTATCGGGACAAAGTGAATATACTTTTCCGATAGCAGGATTGATATTTTCTAAATAGTTGTTGGAAGTTGGTTCCTGTAATGAACCATCGATATAATTGGCTATTTTTTGCATTTTGAGGTTTAAAATAAACAAAAAAGCTTAGCGATCTTTGGAATTAAACTTTCTATAACCGCTGTCGTTAGCTCCTAAAGTTGGGTTATTATTGGGTTTGTTGTTGTTATTAGGTTTTCTGTTATTTGGATTGTTGTTATTCCTGTTATTATTAGGATTATTCGGATTGTTATTGGTTCTAAAATTCCTGTTGTTATTATTGTTATTTCTTTGGTTTGGATTGTTATTGTTCTGGTTATTATTCATTCTGCGCATTTGTTGTGCTTTGAAATCTATTTCACCAGCATCATCTATAATAATTTTACCTTCACTTAATTGCGCCAAATGAGCCATAATTTGTTCGTCACCAATTACTTCATCGTTCCAATTTCTGCAGTTAGTTTTCATAAAACTCCCAATAGCATTGATGTAAGAAGTTTTAAATTGCCCTTCAGGCAATTCTGTCACTTTTTGAATCATTTTCTCAATATTTTTACCATAAAAACGATAGGTAATTTTTTGTTGAGGATATTTCATGGCTACAGGTTTTACAAATAAAGTTTCTGGAGTAGGCTTAGGGTAAGGTGATGCTAAATCTAATTTAAAATCAGAAATAATAAACAAATGGTCATATAATTTGTGCTTGTAATCAGCTATGTCACGCAAATGCGGATTCAGCTGACCCATTAAAGTCAATATTTCATCAGCAACTTTTTGGCGTTTTTCAACGTCTTCAATTTTGGTAGCGTAATCCACCATTTTTTGAATACTGCGTCCGTATTCCGATAATATTAATTTACTGCGTTCAGTATTGTATTCTAAACTTAATTCATTTCCCATAAAGGCGCAATGTAGTGATTATGATTTAATATTTAAAAGACATTTTTACAGCATTTATTCAAGTATATTTTGTTTCATATTTATACCTTATAATTAACATTATGTTAAGTAAAGAATTGAACAATCCAAAGCTTTATACATACAAAAAGCCAATTAGAACTAACTAATTGGCTTCTCTTCTATTAAATAATTTAGTAAGAATTATTTTGCAGATCTAGCTGCAGCATCTTTCTTAGCTTTATACTCCATCGATTTACTTTCGTTTTTCATTCCAGCATAAATCAATTGTAAACTATAATAAGCATCTTTTAAATAAGCATATTTTAAAGATTTTTCTTCAGGAGTTTTTTCAGGTTTCAATTGTGCATATTCTTCCACTTTTAAAAACTGTTGAATTGCTACTGTAAAAATACTGTCTTGAACTTTCTTTAATGCATTGAATTTTTTATCGTATTCAGCTTGAGTTTTAACGTCAATACTATTTATTTTATTGGCAATTTCTACAGTTTTGTTATTTGTTAAAGCGCCTAAATTATAGTAAGCGTCAATCATTTCTGGGTTTAATTCAATGGCTTTGAAATAATCAGCTTCAGCCTTTGCAGTATATTCATTTGCCTTTTTAGCTATTTCAGTTATTTTAGTTAACTTTTCTTTTGCCGAAGTTTCTAATGTCTTTTTGGTTGCTACATTCTTTTCAATTTTCGCTTTTTTTGTTAAAGTGCTGGCCTCTTCTCTTATTGCTTTTATCTCTTTATTAAAACCACCAACAGCATTGTCGTATAAATTTCCTCTGGTATAAATTAATTCTGCATCATCAGGCTTTTGCTCGTTGGCAAGCTCTACTTTTTGTAATAATAAATCTATTTTACCTTGTGTAATGTATAAGTTAATTTCAATTCCTATCAAGTCTTTCTTTTCTGGAAACAATGAACGGCCTTTATCTAAATATTCAATTGCAGTGGCAGTATCCCCTTCTTCTAAATATATATTTGTTAAATAAGCGTAAATCAAATGATCTTGGTAATCTAATTCTACTAATCTTTTCAAATATTTCTTTTGGTCAATTTTGTTTTTTTCTTTATTTGAAAAGTAGAACTGATTGAAAACAATTGACTTTTCTGTTAAATTATTGGTTTTCATGTCACCGAATTTATCGTAAGGCAATAAATCAATTACTAATTGATAATATGATTGCGTTTTAGCATAATCGCCTCTTTTATTGGCTTCATAAGCAGCAGTATTACAAGCAAATGCAGCGTTAACAATGTTGTATTCCATTAACTCTTTATACAATTCTTTTTTGTCTAATTCCAAGCATCTTCTTGCTGCTAAAGCCCATTTTTCAGCTGCGTCAACGTCTAAACTTTTAAACTTTTCAGAGGTGAATATTGTATCATAAATGGCTGCACGGTAATACAACATTTTTACGTTGTCTTTGGTATCAGGGTGTTCAAATGCAGCATCTATCGATTTTTTTGCATCTTCTATTTCTAAGTTGTTAAAATAAAGTGCAGCGGATTCTATCTGACTTTTTTGAGCCCAAGAACTTACTGTAATTAAGCATAATAAAATTAAAAGTGATTTTTTCATAATTATATATTGTTGTTTTAAATTCTTATTTCACAAAACAGTGGCCAAAAGTAATTGTAAAAAGTTTATATGCAAAAGTCATCCTATTTTTTAAAAAGGTTGCTTTTAGCATATTAACTTTTTATTATGATTGTTGTGCTAAAACTAGTTGTAAGGAACGTCTGTTGCGTTGTTCCATCAATATTTTTTTGTTTTCGGTAAACTGATTAATTTGTGCTGTTTCATAATTACTAATAGTCAAAAGCACCAAATCATTATTGGTTTTTACCTTATAGTTTTGTTCTAAATCAATGATTAAATCATTGCATTTATTTTCCTTATAATCAACACATACAGTAAAACTAATCGCAGAATTTTGCATTACATTTATTTTTACGCCATACTTGGCAAATAATGAAAATATACTGCTTAAGTTCTCCTCTACTATAAAACTAAAATCTTTGCTGGCAATAGAAATCAGCATTTGGTTTTGCTTAAAAATATAAGTTGAAATTTTGTCTTCTTTTTCCTTGGAAACCCCTACTATTGTTCCTTCGTCATCGGGATTAACAAATGATTTTACAAACAAAGGAATTTCTTTATTTAACAAAGGTTGAATGGTTTTTGGGTGAATTACTGTAGCGCCATAATATGCCATTTCAATGGCTTTGTTATAACTCAATCCTGAAATTTTTACTGCTTCTGCAAATTGTTTTGGATCAGCATTCATTACTCCGGCTACGTCTTTCCAAATGGTTATACTTTCGGCATCCAAACAAAAAGCAAAAATAGCTGCACTGTAATCAGAACCTTCGCGACCTAGTGTTACTGTGGTATTTTCATTGCTGCGACCAATAAAACCTTGTGTAATTACCATCTTTTTAAGCACAATCGGTCTTAAAGTTTTGGCTATTTTTTCATTGGTTAAAGTCCAATTTACCTTCCCTTCGCGGTAATTATTATCGGTGCTTATAAAGTTTTGTGCATCCATCCAACGGTTTTTTAATCCGGCTTCGTTTAAGTATGTACTCAAAATTTTAGTCGATAACATTTCGCCATAACTTACTATTTGGTCATAATGATAATCGTATGAATGTTCGGGTTCGGCTTCCAACAAACACTCCAATTCTATAAAAATATTTTCTATTTCATCAAAGGCATGGCTTTGTGTTTGTGGTAATAGTTCGTTGATAATATTATTATGAAATTCCTTTACATCATCAAAAGTAGATTGTTTGTCATCGGTTTTATTGAAATAAGCATCTAATAATTTTTCTAATAAATTAGTAGTTTTTCCCATTGCCGATATTACTACTAGCAAGTTATCATTGGCATAGCCCCCCAAAACCTTTGCTACATTTTTTACTGCATTTGCATCTTTTACTGATGCTCCCCCAAATTTAAAAACTTTCATTCAATATACTAAAACTTTGGCGCAAAATAAAACTAATATTTGATTTTTAATGGATGATTTTCGAATTTGTGCGGGAACGTCATCCTGATTCCGCCAAGCGGAAGAAGGAACTTTAAAAACTTTATAATTATTCCGCACCATACAAAGATGCTTCGTTCCTCAGCAAGACGGCTCCCGAACTATTTTCTTTTTACTAGCTTGATTTAAAAAAATCAATACTGAACAAATTATAAAATCAAAAAAGATTATTGGATAATTGATGTAATTTATTGAAATAAATGAACAGACCAATAATACAATGTTGAATCCCATAAACACTATAAGAATTCGCATTTTATTTCTTGCAAAAAACTCAAATATTGAAAGAATAAGAAAAGGTAAGAATTTAAAATTTATATCGAAAATTAGTAGTTCTTTGGTTAATGAATCTTCTAATTTCTGAAAATTGTAATTGTAAATTACCAAAAAAGTTGAAAAAGACAACCTTTCAGATAATGAATTAGTTGATTTATTAGAATCAATTCCTAAATAGTTTAAATAAAATCAACCAATCAACCAAACCCTACCCCAATTCCTCAAAAAAACCGGTTTGTTTGTTCTTTTTGCAATTATTCCAATCGTAGTAACGGCCATTCATGGCAATGTAAATTCCTGCTGGTAAGCTTTGTACAAAAGCCAATGCACTTCCCATGTTAAATAATCCATCGCTAGAGCCAAATTTGTATGGAATCATGGCACCCGTTATAACTACCGTTTTTCCGGGTATTTTATTCGATAAATATTGCGCTGTTTCAGTCATGGTATCAGTTCCATGGGTAATAACAATTTTATCTTCTTCGCATTGCAGGCAATTTTCTAAAATAATTTTCCTATCAGCGTCAGTCATGTCTAAACTATCAATTAGCATCAAGGTGCGAACACTTAATTCTAATCGGCTGCGGCCCAATTTCAGAATTTCATTGATATGTGAATCTTTAAAGAATAATTGTCCGTTTAATTCATTGTATTCTTTATCAAAAGTTCCGCCTGTTACAAATAGTTTAATTGCCATAATTAATAATTAATTTACACTGCAAGAATAAGGAATTGATTTAGGCTATTATATTTGAACCCATAAATTTTTTAAACAATTGAAAAAAAATGTATTCAGATATGGAGCAATGTTGTTGGTATTGCTTGCTATAGTTAGCGCTTATTCATTTACAAATAAGTCAAAATCAAAAAAAGTAAAGAAGGTTATTTTTATTATTGGCGATGGAATGGGCTTGGCACAAATTAGTGGCGCCATGAGCGAAACCAATGAAAGAAATGCTTTTGAACGATTTAAAGTGATTGGCATGAGTAAAACTTCTTCGGCCGATAATTATGTAACTGATAGTGGTGCTGGCGCAACTGTTTTTGCAATTGGCAAAAAAACTTTTAACGGTGCTATTAGTGTGAGCGTTGATTCAGTGGCCTATCCAAGTTTATTTGAAATGATGAAAATGAAAAACATGGCTACTGGTGTGGTGGTAACTTCGTCAATTACTCACGCTACCCCTGCTTGTTTTTTTGCACATGTTTCATCGCGTAAAAGTGAAGATGACATTGCCAATTTTTTATTGCAAGGCAATTGTGACATCGCTATTGGTGGTGGTACTAAGTTTATAAAATACCGCAAAGACAGCATGGATTTAACCGCTTTATTGCAACGAAATGGCTTTATGGTTAAAACAGATACTTCCAATAATTTTACTCCACTCCTAGCTAATAAGCAAATTTATACTTTGGCTTTTGATGGCATGAAACGTAAATTAGATGGCAGAAATGACTTTTTAAAACAAGCTTCCTTAAGTGCTGTTTCGCAATTAAATCGCAACAAAAATGGTTATATGCTCATGATTGAAGGCAGCCAAATTGATTGGGGTGGACACGAAAATAACTATGAATACATGAAAACTGAATTGTATGATTTGAACGAAACCATGAATGCAATTTTAGATTATGCCGAACAGCAAGGTGATGTGTTGGTAGTAGTTACTGCTGATCATGAAACAGGTGGTCTTTCATTGCATCCAAATAAAGAAAACAAGAAAAAATTTATAGCCAATTATTCTACTGGTGGGCATTCAGGGATTATGGTTCCTGTATTTGCTTTTGGGCCAGGTGCTGAAAATTTTGGTGGGATTTATGAAAATACGGAAGTGCATTTTAAATTCAAAAAATTGTTAGGTTTGGAGTGAAAAAATAAGGTTGGTGAGGACACCAACCTAGGTCTAAAATTATTAGGTTTGGAATGACGCTTCGACAAGCTCAGCGACCAAGTTGTATCAGTCATTTCGAGCGGAGTCGAGAACTATTACAAAGTGTCTCGACTTCGCTCGACATGACCAATAAATAAATTGTGAGTATAATTGCAAAAAACAAATGAGAGAAACGAAACAATTAATTAAAAATTTACTGCTCATAGAATGGCGGGAACGATATGCATTAAATGGTATTTTGTTATATGTTTTCTCATCAATTTTTACCGTGTCGCTATCAGTAAAGATGCTTAATATACCTACATGGAACGCAGTATTTTGGGTGTTGATTTTATTCAGTTCAATCAATGCCATTGCAAAAAGTTTTATTGCAGAATCGAAAGGAAAAATGCTTTATTTTCACGGACTTATTTTACCCGAAAAACTCATTTTGGCTAAGTCAATATACAGTGCCATTTTGAATTTAATATTGAGTTTTGTAGCCTTGTTTTTTTATAGTACCATTTTAGGAAATCCAATTCAAAACATGGGTTTTTATGCCATTATTTTAACATTGGCTTCTATTGGTTTTGCTTTTACTTTTACCATGATTTCTGCCATTGCGCAAAAAAGTGGAAACGGAAATTTATTGATGCCTATTTTAAGTTTCCCAATCATTATTCCTTTTTTATTGCTATTGATTAAATCGAGTAAAAAAGCAATGGATGGCGTGGATGTGAGTTTAATTTATACTGATTTATTATTGCTAGTAGCCATGAATATTTTGGTAGCTGCTTTGGCCTATATTCTTTTTCCGTTTTTATGGAAAGAGTAAGTAAAAGTGCGGAGTGCGAAGTGACAAAAACGAAATGCATAAGCGAAATGATGTTTTACTTTATAATTTAAAGGTTTCTATTATAAAATTATTGCTAATAAAAATTATCCAATAAATATGCTCAATCAATAATCAATGTCAAAAAAAATCAAATAAAATAGTTTTTTACATTCGTAGATATTGTTAATTTGCCGAAAAGAAATTTATAAGAAATGATATTAATTGCAGACAGTGGTTCAACCAAAACCGATTGGGTAATCATCAACAAAGATGGTTCAAACATGATGATGTTTCATACCATAGGATATAATCCATATTTTATTGATAGTGAAGCTATTTTTTATTCTTTAAGTGAAAATTTACTAAAGGATTTAGATGGCACATCAATTACAGAAGTCTATTTTTATGGAGCGGGTTGTTCCACTCCCGAAAAGAAAGACATCGTAAGAAAAGCATTGACAAGAAGCTTTCCTAAGGTTTCAAATATTTTTGTTGCCCATGATTTATTAGCATCTGCGAGGGCATTACTTGGAAAAAACAAAGGATTTGCAGCCATATTAGGAACCGGAACAAACTCTTGTTTGTACGATGGAAACGATGTAATGCACAATATTGATTCATTAGGTTATTTAATGGGTGATGAAGGCAGTGGAAGTTATATTGGCAAAAAATTATTACGCGATTTTATGCGTGGCAATTTACAACCAGAACTACAATTGCGATTTAAAGAACGTTTTCAAATAGAAGATAACGAGCAAATATTTACTACCTTATATAATACTCAATTTCCAAATAGGTATTTAGCAAGTTTTTGTAAATTTGCCGATGAATATGTAACACATCCATATATTAAAAATAAAGTGAGAGATGGTTTTAGAGATTTCTTTAAAAATCTAGTGAGCAAATACCCCAATTACAAAGAATATTCTTTCAACTGTGTAGGTTCCGTTGGATTTGTATTTAAAGATATTTTAGAAGAAGTAGCTTTAAGTTACGATATGAAAATAGGAAAAGTCATTAAATCGCCCATGGATGATTTGATTCAATTTCATATGAATGAAGGGAAATAATCAAATATTATAAAATAAAAAAGCTGCAATTTTCATTGCAGCTTTTTTTTGTTTTAAAAGTTTGGTTTGATTGATTTTTCAGCAAAATAATCAAGTATATAATTTACAGCGTCATCGGCTGTATCTACTAATTTAAACATTTCTAAATCCTTTAAATGGATATTCCCTTCTTGTTCCCCCATTACTTTTTTCATCCAATCAATTAAGCCACCCCAATAATCGGTTCCAACCAAAACAATTGGAAACTGCGCCACTTTTTGTGTTTGAATCAATGTTAGGGCTTCAAACAATTCGTCCATGGTTCCAAAACCGCCTGGCATGGCTACAAAACCTTGTGCATACTTCATAAACATTACTTTACGCACAAAGAAATAATCAAAGTTGATGCTTTTATTCCTATCAATGTATCTATTATTAAACTGTTCAAA
>CANGPW010000030.1 GCA_947456185.1 Bacteroidota bacterium
GATCATTCTATATAAATCTGCATTTACAACAAGTCCAATAAAAGTGCTTTGAAATAATGTTGAGATGAATGCTCCTCAAAGCCCGCTGGACGAGGGTTTGAGTCCCGTACAGCGAGCAAAGATTCGCTTAGTGTGCTTTGACTGACCTGATGAAATCAGCCAGTCGAAAGTGCTCCTAAGTGGAGCTGGGTGGAGCTGGAGGGATTCGAACCCTCGTCCGGAAATGGAATTGCTATGCCTTCTACATGCTTATAGAAACATTGGTTTTCGAACTAAGTTGGCTGTTCCTCGGGCCGGCTTAATTTATAGTTTATTATTTACTTTAAACAGCTATAAACACACTGCTTAAAGGTTTGATTTTGATGATGCCTCTATTGTAAAACGAAACAAAACATAACATTTTACGAGACAATGGCATTTGCGTAATCCTAGATTAAGCAGCCATGGCAAAGTTAGACTCGCCAGATAAAATTTTGAGACTTGATATTTACGAGCTAAACTCCCCACGCTCGGCATGCTTACATAACCCTTGCTCACCCCGTCAAAACCGGTCAGCCCCTTTTTATAAATTCGAAATGCGAATTGCCAAAAATGCGAAATGTTTTGCACTTGGATAAATATTGAATTTATTTTTCATTCTATAATTTTCCATTTCTTTGACTTCGCAATTTTGTTCACTTCGAACTCCGCACTTTTTTTATTCAAATTCAATCATTTTTTGGTTCTTGTCTACAATATTTTTTTCTTCAATATGTATTTTTTTAACAATTCCATCGGAAGACGCTTTAATGATATTTTCCATTTTCATGGCTTCTAATATCAATAATCCATCACCTTTTTTTACTGCTTGTCCTTCGGTAACCAATACTTTTAAAACCAAACCAGGCATGGGCGCTTTCAATAGGTTTGCTTTATTACCCATTAATTTATCCATGCCTAATTGCTTCAGCAAATCATCGTATTTGTCTTTAATTTCAATACTTTGTTTTTGACCATTTACCAAAATAATTTGGTTTTTAGCATTTTCATCTTTTGCTAAAAGCTCTATATTATACGATGAATTGTTAATGATTACATGAAACTTGTTCTTGTCTAATTTAACTACATCGGCATTTACAGCATGCCCGTTCAACATAACTGTTTCTGCTTTTTTATCAAATAAATATTCTTGTTGGTTTAGCGTAATGCGCAACATTTTAGTTCGTTTTTAATTATTCTTTTTTCTATTAACTACATAAACTTATTATTGCAACAATGAATAAGGTAAAAATATTAATAGCTAGCGCAATTGTTTTAATTGCGGGCTGCAAGGTAAATAAAAATAGCGATACAAAAAAAACAGAAGCTAGTTTATTGGCAAAGCCAATAAACATTATTGGATATAAAAGTTCTGCCAACTATCAAGCCAGTAGATTAAAGCAGGTAGATTTAATTCACACGCATTTACAAATAAAATTTAATTACGAATTACAACATGCTTTTGGTCAAATTAATTTATTGTTCCAACCTTATTTTTATGCAACAAATAAAGTAATAATAGATGCAAAAGGAATGACATTGCACCGCATAGCTATGATCAAAGGAAAAGATACTATCAATTTAAAATACACCTATGATTCGTTACAAATTACAGTTCTGTTAGACAAGTTTTATTTGAGGAACGAAACCTTCCAAATTTTTATTGATTATACCTCAAAACCCAATGAATTAAACTTTGAAGGAAGTGCTGCCATTAAAGAAGCAAAAGGTTTATATTTTATAAATCCTAAAAAAGAAGATGCTGAAAAACCTCGTCAAATATGGACACAAGGAGAAACCGAAAGCAATAGCTGCTGGATGCCTACCATTGATGCACCAAACGAAAAACATACACAAGAAATATATATTACCGCCCAAGCTAATGAGGTAACTTTAAGTAACGGAAAGCTTATTTCAGTTTTTAAAAATGCCGATGGAACACATACCGATTATTGGAAACAAAGTTTGCCGCATTCACCCTATTTAACCATGATGGCCATTGGTGAGTTTAATATTACTAAACAACTATGGCATGATTCAATAGAAGTAAGTTATTATTTAGAAAAAGACTTTGCTAAATATGCCGATTTAATTTTTGGCCCTACAGCAGAAATGTTAACCTGCTTTAGTGAACGTTTGGGAGTTGGTTATCCATGGGAAAAATTTAGCCAAATAATAGTAAGAGATTATGTGAGTGGTGCCATGGAAAATACCACTGCAGTAATTCATGGCGAGTTTGTGCAACACGATGAACGTGAGCATTACGATAACGACCAAGAAGATATCATTGCACATGAAATGTTTCATCATTGGTTTGGCGATTTAACCACTGCTGAAAGTTGGAGTAACCTGCCTTTGAACGAAAGTTTTGCTACTTATGGCGAATATATTTGGAATGAATGGAAACATGGAGCCATAGAAGCTGATGCAGTTTTTAATAGTAGTTTACAAGGTTATTTGTATGGAAAACAAAATGCTACTAAAATTCCAATTCGCTTTTATTATCATAACAAAGAAGACATGTTTGATGGGGTAAGTTATGCCAAAGGCGGACGAATATTACACATGCTGCGCAAAGAAGTAGGGGATGACGCATTTTTCAAATCATTGCAATTATACCTTACTCAAAACAAATTTAAAAGTGCCGAAATACACCATTTGCGATTGGCTTTTGAGGAAATAACAGGTAGAGATTTAAACTGGTTTTTTAACCAATGGTTTTTAAAAGCTGGTCATCCTGAATTAGAAATAAACACAGTTTATAATAATAATACTGCCAATTTAACCATCACTCAAAAACAAGATTCGGCTTTAGTGGGTATTTATGAATTACCAATATTTGTGGATGTTTATGATAAAAATGGTGTTCAACATTTACCCATAAAGATTACTAAAACCAAGGAAACATTTTTGTTTAATGGAGATTCTATTATCTTAGTTAATTTTGATGAAGACAAAGTATTGTTAGCGAAAATAAATGAATTGAATAACAATGAAACTTGGTATGCACAATTAACAAAAGTTGAGAGTTGGAAAGCCAAACAACAAGCCATAACTGGTTTAGTACTTAATTATACAAAAGCAAATAAATCCATGAATAATGATTTGAAAAATGCAGTTTTTTATTGTTTAAGTTACAATCATAAACGTGTAAAAGAATTAGGATTTCAAGCCATAAGCCAATTAAAAGCAGAGGATCAAAAACTATTTGAAAATGAAATTTTGGCCTTGTGTAATTATAAAAAAACGGCTAGCATCAGATCAAGTGCCTTAATGGTTTTATATAATTGGAATGATTTAAAATATAAGTCTGTTTTTGAAAATGCATTAGCAGATAGCTCTAACCAAGTTTTGGCAAGTGGCTTATACGGTTTAAGTAATATAGATAGCTTGGTAGCTTTACAAGCAATTAGAAAATGGAAAAACTATTTTAATTTTAGTGTTAGCCAAGCCGTAAGTTCGGTGATTAGTAAAAATTCATTTGATAATGAAAATAATTATTTTGAAAAAGCCATTAACAAAACCAACTATGGCAAAAGAAGTTTGATGTATTTATATACCAAATATTTATTGCGCTCTAGCAATGAAATAATGAATGATGCAGTTTCTGTTTTCCAAAATTTAAGTAAAAAAATGGATGGTGAAGAACGCAAATATTTATTGTTTAACAGCGTGAATGAAATAAAAGAAAGTTTGGTTTTGAAAAATGATTTAGTGAAAAAACAATTGTTAAAAGATGCAGGTAATGTTGCTTTACAATTGCAAAATAAAAATGATGAAATCCTGATAAAAAAATATGAAGATTTGGTGAAAAGCAATTAGTGTTTTTGAATTAGGAAGTATGCCATTCGACTGGCTCAGGGTGACTATATTTTAAATGTATTGGTGAGCTTTGTCCATAGTTGGTTTACTCACCAATTAACTTAAATTCCGCTATTTTTAATATTTTAGCAAAGCGGCACTAACAATATTTTTCTTTCTTTTTTCTTCATACTTTTTCCATTGCTGAAAAAGTATGCAAAAAAGCTAGACCTTCAAAAGCTACCTACCCGCTTGGCTTGAAGCACGGCCCGCTTGATGGTCAGGCCACGCTCGCCATATAACAAGCATTTATCTATTGATTCGTCATTGCGAGGTACGAAGCAATCTCTCTGCCATTGTCCGAGTTTGGTGTATCCAACAATCCACTTAAATTTCGCCATTGTTGCTATTTTAGCAAAGCGACACCAACAATATTTTCTTTTATGATTGTTTGGTGAATAAACCAACCATAGGCAAATAAACGTGAAAAGACACACGGCCGTGTATCTTTAGCGGCAACATAAAACCACCCCGTCAGTTAGCCAACTGAAACCCCTCAAGATGGGAATTTAATCAGCGTTCTTATTTAATGTATGGACATCAATTTATTACTTCATTAATTTTTATTACTTAAAATGTAATAAAAAAAATGATTTTAAACCACAAACTGTCCTTTCGAAAAAAATAATTTAGTGTTAAACCAAATAATTTTTACATTCGCCATCCTTAAAACATAAACAAATGATGATAAAGAAAATAATTACTAGTGTGCTAGTGCTATTCATGCTTGGAACAAATGTTTCAAAAGCCGATGAAGGAATGTGGTTTCTAATGTCCATAAAAAGATTAAATCACCACGATATGGAGAAATTAGGTCTTCATTTAACAGCAGAAGAAATATATGCTGTAAATAACAGTTCAATTAAAGATGCAATTGTTCAATTCAATGGCGGTTGCACTGCAGAATTAATTTCAAAAGAGGCATTGGTTTTAACCAATCACCATTGTGGATACGATGCCATTGCAGAATTATCAACTCCAGAAGCTAATTACTTAAAAAATGGTTATTGGGCAGCATCAAAAGACAAAGAGTTAAAACCAAAAAGTTTATTTGTAAGATTCTTTGTAAGAATGGATGATGTTTCGAAAAGAATTTTAGCGAAAGTAAATGCTCAAATGACAGAAACAGAAAGAGACAAAGCCATTAATGAAGAAATAGCTATCATAGAAAAAGAAAATAACGAAGGTGGAAAATACACTGTTTCAGTACGTTCTTTCTTTCAAGGCAATGAGTTTTATTATTTCGTTTACCAAGATTATAAAGATGTTCGTTTTGTAGGAACTCCTCCAGAAAGCATTGGAAAATTTGGTGGAGATACAGATAATTGGGAATGGCCACGTCAAACAGGCGATTTCTCCATGTTCAGAATATATGCTGATGCCAATGGAAATCCTGCTGAATATTCAGTAAATAATATTCCTTTAAAACCTAAAAAATATTTAACAGTAAACACCGGTGGTGTGAAGGAAAACGATTTTGCCATGATTTTGGGTTATCCTGGTAGAACTAACAGATGGATGCCAGCTGGCGGAATTGAGCAAAACGTAAAATTTGCTTATCCTGCTTGGGTTGAAGGTTCAAAAACTGGTATGGACAACATGAAAAAATACATGGTTCAAAGTGATGCATTGAATTTAATTTATGCTTCAAAATATGCTGGTGTTGCTAATTATTGGAAGAATCGTCAAGGAATGATTGATGCGTTAACAAAATTTGGAACCGCTAAATCGAAAGCAGAACAAGAATCAAAGTTCAATGGTTGGGCTAATAAGCCTGCTAATAAAGCTAAATATGGTACTGTAATAGGTAAAATAAATGCTTATTATAATTTAACAAATGAAAAAGCTAGACATGATAATTATTTACAACAATTAGTAAGAACATCATCATTTGGAACTATTTCAAGAGGATTTGGTAAGCAATTAATGAATTATGCAGCTGCAGATGCAGTTAGCAAAGATAAAATGAAAGCAGATTTGGAAAATGATATCAAATCGTTTTTTGCAGACATGCATTTACCAGCTGAAAAAGATATTTTAAAAGCACAATTGGCATTGTATTCATCTAAATCTGTTGGATATCCTTTAGCACCTGCTGTGATTGCTATTGGTAATAATTATGATAGCTATGTGAATTCAATTTTTACCATGAGTATTTTTACTTCAGAAGAAAGATTGATGGCATTTTTAAATTTCCCTTCAAAAGGTTTATTAACAAACGATCCAATTTTTTCATTGTCTAGCGATTTATTAGCACATTTAATGGCAAAATCAGATACAATAACAAAAGCACAAAACGACTTTTTAGCTTCATACCGTTTGTTAGTAGAAGGTTTAAGAGAGTCGAAATTAGCAACTATTCAGTATCCTGATGCTAACTCAACACTTCGTTTAACTTATGGAAAAGTAAGAGCTTTACCAGCGGATAAAAGAAATGATGCAAAAGTAAATTACTATACCACCATGGAAAGTATGGTTAAAAAATACAAAGCAGGTGATGCAGAATTTGATTTGCCAGTTCGCTTATTAGAATTATACAAACAAAAAGATTTTGGTAATTACTTAGATGCAAAAGGATACATGCCAGTTTGTTTTTTAACTGATAATGATATTACTGGAGGAAATTCAGGTTCACCAGTTCTTAACGGTAAAGGTCAGTTAATAGGTTTAGCTTTTGATGGTAACATTGAAGCAATGGCTGGTGATGTTATTTTTGATAAAAAATTACAAAGAACCATCAACGTTGACATACGTTATGTTTTATGGATTATTGAAAAATATGCCAATGCAAAACACATTGTTGATGAAATGGATGTAGTTAACAACTAGTATTATTGCATTTCATAATATGAAAAAATTAATTTTAATTCTTATTCTGTCTATAGTTTTTGTTGCTTGCGGCAATAATAACAGAGCCAAGATTCCTAATACCGGGAACTTTGGTGCCATGGTTTTAACAGATTCTCTAAAAACGGTAAGTGATGTAATTTCATTATTGCAAACGCAAAATGAAGTTTCGGTTAACGTGACAGGAATTGTTGAAAAATATTGTAAAGGCGAAGGTTGTTGGCTTACATTAGAAAACAAAGGTGGCGAAGCACTTTTTGTTGAAGTTGATAAAAAAGCTTTTGTGTTACCCATAAACATTGAGGGGAAAGTAGCTACCGTAACCGGAAAAGCTGTTAAAGAAATAAAAGAAGGCAAAGCGGAAATGAAAATTTTAGCAACTGCTATTCAAATTCAATAAATAATACAATATTTCAAAAAGTCTTTAGTTGTAAAACTAAAGGCTTTTTTGTTTACAGTAATTTTATAAAAAAAAGTAAAATCTAAAACTTACTTTTATGCCCTTCATTTATGTTACAAAAGTTAAGCATTAAAAATTACGCAATCATTAAGCAAGTTGAAATAGAATTTCACAAAGGCTTAAATATTATTACTGGTGAAACAGGTGCGGGAAAGTCAATATTGATGGGCGCCTTGGGATTGGTGCTTGGTGAAAGAGCCGATGCTAAAGCCATTATGAATGGTGAAGATAAATGCGTAATTGAATCAAACTTTTATATCAAACCATATCGTTTAAAACCATATTTTACCGAAAGTGAATTAGATTACGATGACCATTGTATCATTAGACGAGAAATTACTGCCAATGGTAAATCAAGGGCATTTATAAACGATACTCCAGTAAATTTAAATCAATTAAAGGAATTGGGAACCATGCTGATTGACATTGTTAGTCAGCATGAAACATTGGCTTTAAATGAATCAGTTTTTCAATTATCAATTGTGGATGCCATTGCTGAAAATGAAGAATTATTAGGCGTTTACAAGCAATCATTTTTATCATTTAAAAAGACTGAAAAGCATTTGAATAATTTGATTGAAAAAGAAGCCAAATCAAAGCAAGACGAAGATTATTACCAATTTATTTTAAATGAATTAGTAGAAGCTAATTTGTTTGAAAATGAACAAATAACGTTAGAAGAAAACTTGAATTTATTAAGTAATGCCGAAGAAATAAAAGCAGTTACTTTTAATGCTTATGCCGCTTTAGATTTAACAGAACCAAGTTTAATAGATCAATTGCGAAACATTAAAAGTAGCTTATCACCAATTTTAAAACACAATAAATTAATTGGAGAATTAAGCAATAGAATTGAACAATCTGTAGTTGAATTGAAAGATATTTCAGCGGAACTAGAATCAATTTCTGATAAAACTTCTGCTAATCCTGCTGAACTTACTAGCATAGAAGCACGTTTACAGTTATTAATTAATTTGCAAAAGAAACATAGAGTTGAAAATAATTTTGCACTTTTACAATTTCAAGAAAAGTTAGAAAATGATTTGTTAGCAACAGCTTCATTGCAAAATGAAATAGAAAAAGTAAGTCAGGAATTGCTTGAAATGAAATCTGATTTATTGAAAAAAGCAAAAATAGTAAGTGTAAAACGCGAAGCCATTATTCCTATAATTGAACAAAAAGTAAAACAATTGTTAACAGAGGTTTCAATGCCTGAAGCCGTTTTAAAAATTAACAGAGAATTATTAGATGCTAGCCAAATAAATACCAATGGCATTGATAAAATTGATTTTTTATTTGCGGCTAATAAAGGTTCAAAATTGCAGTCTATTAATAAAGTAGCAAGTGGGGGAGAGTTAAGCCGATTAATGCTTTGCGTAAAATCATTGATCAGTGAAAAAGTAAATTTACCAAGCATTGTTTTTGATGAAATAGACACTGGAATAAGTGGGGAAGCTGCTTTAAAAGTTTCGGAAGTTTTAAAAAAACATGCAATTAAACACCAAGTTTTAGCCATTACTCATTTGCCACAAATAGCAGCAAAAGCCGATGCTCATTTTAATGTTTATAAACAAAACAATCAAGATAAAACTTATTCAAATATTAGATTGCTTGATAAATTGGAACAAATTAATGAAATTGCAGTGATGTTAAGTGGAAATAATCCTACTGAACAAGTTATTTTAGCAGCAAAAGAATTGATAAACAACTAGGAATTAATGAGAGAAAAGTTTTTTAAATATAACAATGAACTATTGCTATTTTTTTTATGGCTTTCTGTTATTGGAATATTTACTACCGATTATTTTAGAGCTTTGTTAAGCATTGCTATGATTGGGTTTACATTGGTTGGATTGCTTTCGGAAAAACCAAAATTTTGGTTTAAAAACTTATTTAATTCTAAATCTCTTTTGGCTTTAATTATTAGTTTTTTGGTGGTAATTCCTTCCGTTTTGTATTCAAATAATTTAAACTATTTTAGCTTAAGAATACAAATTCTAATTCCATTTTTGGTCATGCCATTTGCCTATGCACAAATGGATGAAATACCTGAAAAAAGAAAAAAAATTATTATTTATACATTTGTTTTAGGTGTAATAATTACTGCCATTCAAGCATTGGTTTTTTATTTTAATAACCAAGCGGAAGTAAACCAAGCTTATTTAGAAAGTAGGGTCATGCCAACCATGGTTGGTCATCATCCTACATTTAGTTTAATGTGTGCTTTTTCTATTTATTTATTATACAATTCTTTTAAAAATGAAAGTATTTTGCTTTATAAGTCAATAATCATTTTCATTACTATTTTCCTAATCATATTTCTTCATATTTTTTCAGTTCGTGCAGGCTTATTTTCATTTTACGGATTAGTATTATTGGTTTTTTACGAGCAAATTATTCTTAAAAAACAATATATATTATCAGTTTCAATTTTTATTTTATGTGTCATTGTTGCAGTGTTTACGTTCAAGTTTTCGCCCACTGTAAGAAACAAATTAACCAATACACAGAAAGACATTGATAATTATAAAAATGGTGGAAGTGCAAATGATCAATCGCTTGGAAGCAGGATGATTTCTTATAAAAATGCCATTGAAATTACTGAAAATTCTTCGTGGTTTTTGGGTTGTGGATTAGGTGATATTGAAGATTTAAACAATCAAATATTTGCAGAAAAATACCCTGATATATCTAAAAAAATCATTCCTCATAATCAGTTTTTGTTTTATTTGGCTTCCATTGGAATTTTAGGATTATTGATTTTTTTAGCTTCCTTTTATTTTCCAATTATTACAGATTTTCAGAATTTAAATTTATTAGCACATTTTCTGGTTATTTCCACGGCCTTTCTAATTGAAGCATTTTTAACTACCCAATTGGGTGTGGCTTACACCATCATTTTTATTTTATTATTTTTAAACAATACAAAAACAGGCATTCACAGAGAATTAGTATAATTTGTGGACAATGATTGAGAAACATCAATTGCCAAAAAGTTAAAAAAGTTTACTTTTGCCAAAACCCAAACCACTTTGACAAAGTTAATAAACAAATTTCCTGCAGTATTACTTTTAGCCGATGGCACTGTATTTAAAGGAACTTCTATCGGTAAAATTGGAACTACTTATGGTGAAATATGCTTTAATACCGGCATGTCGGGCTATCAAGAAGTTTTTACAGACCCAAGTTATTTTGGACAAATATTAGTAGAAACCAATGTTCATATTGGAAATTACGGCATTCACAACGATGAAATTGAAAGCAATGACATTAAAATTGCTGGTTTAGTTTGTAAAAGTTTTAACGTAACTCACGATAGAAAATTAGCAGATCAAACCATTCAAGAGTATTTTTCAATTAACAATTTAGTTGGAATTTCCGATGTAGATACCAGAGCAATTGTTCGTCATATTCGTCAAAAAGGTGCCATGAATTGCATCATTTCATCGGAAGAAAAAACCATAGAGGAATTAACTGCTGAGTTAGCAAAAGTGCCTTCCATGGAAGGTTTAGAGCTTTCAAGTAAAGTATCAACTACCGAAACTTATTATGTTGGAAATGAAGATGCCGCTAGAAGAGTTGCGGTGTTGGATTTAGGTGTAAAGAAAAATATTTTACGTTGTCTAACAGAAAGAGATAATTATTTAGCAGTATTTAATTGTAATACTTCATTTGAGGAAATGATGAAATTTAAACCCAATGGTTTCATGATTTCAAATGGTCCTGGCGATCCAAGTGTAATGCCTTATGCGGTAGAAACTGTTAAAAAAATAGTTGATGCTGGTGTACCATTATTTGGAATTTGTTTAGGTCACCAAATATTGGCAGAAAGTCAAGGATTAGAAACTTTTAAAATGTTTAATGGACACAGAGGTTTGAATCATCCAGTTAAAAATTTACAAACTGGTTTATGTGAAATAACTTCTCAAAATCATGGTTTTGCAGTAAAGGCAAAAGACGTAGATAACAACACAAATATTGAAATTACACATGTTAATTTAAACGATAAAACCATTGAGGGAATTAAATTGAAAAACAAAAAAGCATTTTCAGTTCAATATCATCCCGAAGCAGCTCCTGGTCCGCACGATAGCAGGTATTTGTTCGATGATTTTGTAAAAATAATGAATTAATAAACCATGCATTTTATTCTTATTGAAAAATAAAATAAGTTACATTTTTAAGTAAACATAAAAAATTTTAAAGAAATGAGTTCAATTGTAGAAATTAAAGCCAGACAAATTCTTGATTCAAGAGGCAATCCAACAGTAGAAGTAGATGTAGTTACCGAAGACGGTGCCATGGGAAGAGCAGCTGTTCCAAGTGGAGCTTCTACTGGAGCTCATGAAGCAGTGGAATTACGTGATGGCGATAATGCTGTTTATATGGGTAAAGGTGTGTTAAATGCGGTTGCAAATATTAACAACAAAATTGCAGATGCTATTTTAGGTGTTGATGTGTTTGAACAAAACAATATTGATGCTGCCATGATAGCTTTAGATGGTACAGAAAACAAAGCAAATTTAGGCGCAAATGCCATTTTAGCGGTTTCATTAGCATGCGCTAAAGCAGCTGCCATTGAAGCAAATATGCCTTTGTATCGTTATGTGGGCGGAGTGAATGCAAATACACTTCCAATTCCAATGATGAACATCGTAAACGGTGGTTCTCATGCCGATAATTCTATCGATTTTCAAGAATTCATGATCATGCCAGTTGGTGCTGATAGTTTTGGAAGATCATTACAAATGGGGACCGAAATTTTTCACCATTTAAAAGCGGTTTTAAAATCAAAAGGATATTCAACAAACGTAGGCGATGAAGGTGGTTTTGCTCCAAATATAAAAAGTAACGAGGAGGCCATAGAAACTGTTTTAATAGCAATAGAAAAAGCAGGATTTAAACCAGGACACGATGTTTATATAGCCATGGATGCTGCTACTTCAGAGTTTTACGATAAAAAAACAGGTTTATATACATTTAAAAAATCAGATGGTAAACAATTAAGCTCTTCAGAAATGGTGAGTTATTGGAAAACTTGGTGCGATAAATATCCAATTATTTCTATTGAAGATGGTTTAGATGAAGATGATTGGGCTGGTTGGGCAGAATTAACAAAAGCTTTAGGAAGCAAAATTCAGTTAGTTGGTGACGATTTATTTGTAACCAATGTGAAGCGTTTATCCGAAGGTATAAAGCAAGGTGTGGCCAATTCAATTTTGGTAAAAGTAAACCAAATTGGTAGTTTAACTGAAACCATAGATACTGTAAATTTAGCGACTCGCAACTCCTATACAAACATCATGAGTCATAGAAGTGGTGAAACAGAAGATACAACCATTGCTGATTTAGCAGTAGCTTTGAACAGTGGACAAATAAAAACGGGTTCGGCAAGTAGAACAGATAGAATAGCTAAATACAATCAATTACTTAGAATTGAAGAAGAACTAGGTGGAAACGCTTATTTCCCTGGAATGGATTTTAAGTTTTTAAAGAAATAATTCAAAATTAAACCAATAATTTAAAAAGGAGTTGAAAAATTTTATTGTTAAATATTATGTTTATATTTTTAATAAATATGCAGCGGCAATAGCTGTGTTTTTATTTATCTTATTATTTAATGAACGAAACGGATTAATTAACCAATGGGAGCAAAAAAGTAAGTATAACAAGGTTTTAGAAGAAAACGAATATTTTAAAACAGAAATTAAAAAACTGAATTACGACCATGAAAACTTGTTTTCAAATGCTAAAAATTTAGAAAAATATGCAAGAGAAAAGTACTTAATGAAACGTGATGATGAAGATGTTTTTATAATTATAAAAAAATAACTTGTTTTTTTAATTGATAATCTTACTTTTGCAAACCCAATGAAGGGAGGTGTTAAGGGATATGATATATATTAACGTAAAAGAAAACGAATCATTAGATAAATCGTTGAAGAAATTTAAAAAGAAGTTTGAAAAAACTGGAGTTGTAAAAGAATTACGCGCACGCCAAGCTTTTATTAAACCATGTATTCAAAATCGTATGCAAAGCATTCGTGCAGCATATAAACAAAAAATGCAACAACAAGTAGAAGGATAATTTTAAAATTGTTCTTTATAACATAAAAAGCTCACCGCAAGTGGGCTTTTTTTTATTTTTTTAGATAAATTTTTCGCAATGTTTAAAAAGCTAAAAATAAACATCGTTGTATAAGTTTTGTAAAATTTTATAAAATATAAGTGTGGTCTGAGTTTAAGCGAGAATTTCATTTTTATTTGTCACTAAAAAAGAATAAAATTGCGCTATTAAATTTAACAAATGAAAAAAATTACTTTATCAATTCTAGTTTTAACAACTTTATTAATTTTTGCCTGTGAGGAAAAGATAAATACGCCCCCTGCTACAACTACATCAACAACAAGTACCACTTCTTCAACTGGAACTACAGGAAGTACATTTTCAATAAATGCTAAGTATAATGGTGTAAATAAAGTATTTACTAATTTAACAGTTTATAGAGATGAATTTACAGCAAACCGTTATTTATTAATAGTTGCAAATAATACTGATAAAGAAAATCCAAAAATTGAATTTAATTTTAAAGAACCAACTATTGGTTGGTCTGATAATTTAAGTTATGCTTTAAATTCAGAAACATATAGCTCGTATGTTAAATATACCAATGAATCTGGAAAAGTTTATAGTACTATAAACACAAATACATCTCAAGATCCATTAAGAATTCAATTTACAAAATTCCAATATGTAAAAGATGGAATTTATAGTGCCAATATTAGTGGTGTTTTAGCCATTGATACTGATACTACCACTATAATGGTTACTTCTGGTAAACTTTATTTAAAGTCAGACAATTAAACTGTCTGTTTTTGTTTACTGAGCATGAAAAAATGTTTACAATAAAAAAGAATAGTTTTTCGTTTATTTTTTATATTTGATTTCTATAATATTACTAAATGTTAAAAAAAATAATTTTCATTCTAATAGGTCTAATTTCAATTAATGGTATTAGTGCTCAAACTGTTTTGAGTGATAATAATATTTTTTTAGCCTCAATTGATTCAAACACGGTTAAGCTTAGAAATAAATTATTTCCAATAGTATGGCAAGGTGATTTAAATATATATGGTTTTGAAGAAAATGAAATACCCGTTTATTCAAATGAAGATATCAAAACACGTTTGAGTTTATTAGAAAATGAAATTCCTTTAGATTATAATGACCAAGTCAGACCTTATATTGATTTATATACAGTTAGAAAGCGCAAATTATTAGCAAAAGTGCTTACTTTATCAAAATTATATTTCCCTACCATTGAAGAAATTTTTGATAGAGAAGGAATTCCATTAGAAATGAAATATTTGGCAGTTATTGAATCAGCTTTGAATCATGCTGCTACTAGTCCTGTTGGTGCTGCTGGAATGTGGCAGTTTATGGCTCCTACAGGTAATATGTATGGTTTAAAAACCACCAATAATTTGGACGAAAGACGTGATTTTATTAAATCGACAGAAGCGTCTGTAAAGTATTTTAAAAATTCGTACCGTGTATATGGTGATTGGTTATTAGTAATTGCCAGCTACAATTGTGGAATGGGTAATGTAAATAAAGCCATTAGAAAAAGTGGAGGTAAAAAAAGTTTTTGGGAAATAATGCCTTATTTACCAAGAGAAACTAGAGGTTATGTACCAGCATTTATTGCTGCTAATTATTCCATGAATTATGCTTCTGAACATAATATTTATCCAGCTGAGTTAGATTTAAATTACCATACAGATACAGTTCAAGTTGATAATAGATATTCGTTAGAACAATTGTCGATGGCTTTAGACATTTCAGTTGCAGAAATTAAACAATTGAATCCATCACTTAGGAAAGGTTATATTCCCTTTACCGCTGATAAAGTATCACTTACATTACCATATAATAAAGTTATAAAATTTGCTGCTGTTAATAATATTGAAAACCTAAACTTAGCAGATGAACAGTTAATGGTTTTAGCCAATTCAAAACCTAAAGTATCAACGGAAACTGATAAAATATTTTATAAAGTTAGAAAAGGAGACTTGTTGGCTAGTATTGCCAATGAATACAATGTAACTGTCAAACAGCTTAAAAAGTGGAACAGAATAAAAGGTTATAAATTAAAAAAAGGCCAACGACTTAAAATATTTACCAATAAAGCTTAGTGAAAACTAAGCTTTTTTTTTGTGCTTAATAATTGCTTTGAAGCTTTTTTTTCAACAAATTGAGTTAAAATATGAATAACAATTGAAAAATTGTGGATACATCCATGAATTTTTTAAATAAATTTGTTAGCTTTTAAATAATAGAAATTTTTTTGATGGACGAGTTAAATAACAACAATAACGAAATACCCGTTAATAACGAATATCATGTAACACCAGTTAGTGGATTATACCAGGATTGGTTTTTAGATTATGCTAGTTATGTTATTTTAGAACGTGCAGTTCCTGCAATTGAAGACGGTTTAAAACCTGTTCAACGCAGAATATTGCACAGCATGAAAGAAATGGATGATGGCCGTTTTAATAAAGTAGCCAATATAATTGGACAAACCATGCAATACCATCCTCATGGTGATGCCGCCATTGGCGATGCTTTGGTTAACATAGGTCAAAAAGATTTATTGATGGAATGTCAAGGAAACTGGGGTGATATTAGAACTGGTGATTCTGCCGCTGCTGCTCGTTATATTGAAGCACGATTGTCAAAATTTGCTTTAGAAGTAGCTTTTAATGGACAAACTACTTACTGGCAAAGCAGTTATGATGGTAGGAAAAAAGAACCTATTTCATTGCCTATGAAATTTCCTTTGTTATTAGTTCAAGGTGTTGAAGGTATTGCGGTTGGATTGGCTACTAAAATTTTACCTCATAATTTTATTGAATTAATAGAAGCTTCCATTGATTATTTAAAAGGCAAAAAATTTGATTTAGTTCCTGATTTTCCAACAGGTGGTTCTATTGATGTAAGTAATTACAATCAAGGAATGAAAGGTGGAAAAATTAGGTGCAGAGCAAAAATTGAAGAGTCAGATAAAAAGACCTTATTCATCAAAGATATTCCTTATGGAATTACTACTACTAGTTTAATTGAAAGCATCATAAAAGCGAATGACAACAATAAAATTAAAATAAAAAAAGTAATTGATAACACCGCTAAAGATGTAGAAATTGAAATACAATTAGCACCAGGAATTTCACCCGATATTACCATAGATGCACTTTATGCATTTACTGATTGTGAAATTTCTATTTCACCAAATACTTGTGTGATTATTCAAGACAAACCTCATTTTATGCCTGTAAATGAGTTATTGAAAATTAGCACCGATAATACATTAGAATTACTTAGAAGAGAACTTGAAATTAGAAAAGGTGAATTAGAAGAAAATTGGCATTATGCTTCACTCGAGAAAATATTCATTGAAAATAGAATTTACCGTGACATTGAAGAATGTGAAACCTTTGAAGATGTAATTGACACCATTTGGCGTGGAATGAATAAGTTTAAAAAACTATTTATTCGTGAATTAAATGAAGACGATATTTTAAGATTGACAGAAATAAAAATTAAGCGTATTTCAAAATATGATGGTTTTAAAGCTGATGATTACATTGCTAAAATACAGGCTGAATTAGCGCAAATTAAAAATGATTTAGCAAATTTAAAACCATTTGCCATTAAGTATTTTGAAAATTTGTTAAAGAAATACAGCAAGGGTCGTGAGCGTAAATCGGAAATAAAAACATTTGACAATATTGATTCAAAAACGGTAGCCATTGCTAACCAAAAATTATATATCAATAGGGCAGAAGGCTTTGTAGGAACTGGACTTAAAAAAGACGAATATATTTGTGATTGTTCTGATTTGGACGATGTAATTGTGTTTAAAAAAGATGGTAAAATGCAAGTAAGTAAAGTGCAGGATAAAGCATTTGTGGGCAAGGATATTTTATACGCATATGTGTTTAAAAAAGGCGATGACCGCATGACTTACAATATGATTTATATTGATGGGAAAACAAAAGTAAGTTATTCTAAACGCTTCAATGTATCAGGAATTACACGCGATAAAGAATACGATTTAACACTTGGAAGTCCAAATTCAAAAGTGCTTTATTTTACAGCAAATCCTAACAGTGAAGCTGAAATAGTAAGTGTAACTTTAAGTCCATTGAGCAACGCTCGAAAGTTAGTTTTTGATTATAATTTTGCCGAATTGGCAATTAAAGGAAGAGGTGTTCAAGGCAATACATTGTCAAAATATTTGGTAAAATCTATTAAGCAAAAAACCAAAGGAATTAGCACCATTGGTGGAAGAAATATTTGGTATGACGATGTAATAGGTAGGTTAAATAGTGATGGAAGAGGAAAGTCAATAGGAAGTTATACCAATGATGATTTGATTTTGGTGATTTATAAAGATGGTAATTATGAATTAACAAATTTTGAATTGACCAATCATTATGATGCTCCTCACGTTTTATTTATTAATAAATTCAGAGCAGATAGGCCATTAAGTGCTGTTTATTTTGATGCAAAGCAAAAAACATATTATGTAAAACGTTTTTTGATAGAAACAAAAACCATCAATTCTAAATTTTTATTTATTACTGAAGGTGATAAAAATACTTGTTTAATTGCAACAGATTCTAAGATGCCTGAAATTACATTGTTAACAGGAAAAACTAAAAAAGACTCCACTGAACAAACCATTAATTTATCAGAATTTATAGATGTAAAGGGATGGAAAGCCATAGGCAATAAATTAGGTGGAACTGATATTTTAAGCATAGAATTAATTGCTACTGAAGAAGAAATAGAGGAAGAAATAAAACAAGAAGAAAATACGGAAGATGCAATTATTCAAGGAGAATTATTCAATGATGAATTTATAAAAGAAGAGCAAGAATTGGTAAAGAAATTATTGGCAGATGATGATGAAGAGGAAAAGCCAATTGTTCCAAAAGTGAAGAAAAAAATAATTGTAAAACCTGATCAACCTACTTTATTTTAAATAAATTACCATGCACGAAGAAAAACATTTTGAAGGTAGTCAATTAGTTCGCGATATAGTTATTGGAATGAGTGATGGTTTAACCGTTCCTTTTGCTTTAGCAGCAGGATTAAGTGGTGCCGCCAATGCTGCAAATATTGGCAATAATATTATTGTAACAGCTGGGATTGCCGAAATAGTGGCTGGAAGTATTGCCATGGGCTTAGGTGGATATTTAGCAGGAAAAACAGAAATTGATCATTATAAAAGTGAGTTACAACGTGAGTATTTTGAGGTAGATAATTACCCTGAAAGAGAAAAACAAGAAGTAGCTGAAGTTTTTGCTGATTATGGTTTAAGTATTGAACATCAGAATTTGATTGTTGACGATATTTCAAAAGATAAAGATCGTTGGGTTGATTTTATGATGAAATTTGAACTTGGACTTGAAAAACCAAATTTAAATGCTGCTAGAAATAGCGCTGCGGCAATTGGTATTGCTTATATTGTTGGAGGAATAATTCCATTGTCTGCTTACTTTCCCATTTTTGGTTTAAGTACCAATGCTGCTTTGATTTATAGTTGTATCATTACAGCTATCAGCCTTTTTGTATTTGGATATTTTAAAACAAAAATAATAGGTCAGCCTCCTGTTTTTGGAGCGTTTAAAGTTTTAGGAATTGGTGCAGCCGCAGCCGCAAGTGCTTATTTTATAGCTCATCTATTGGTTTAAAATGATTAGAAGTTATTTACTTATTTTATTTTTTCTTATTGTGTCAAAACAATCACTTTGCCAGCAAATTGCTATTGGCACCATCAATTCAAATGATCAAATTGAAATGAATGATAAAAGCAAACGAGCATTGAAAGTAGCTTATTTGCGTACTTTTGCAGATGGAAGAAAACTAGATACTTTTTACATTAATAAAGTGGGTCAGGTAAAGTATTTAATTTTATTAGGATCCAAAGTAAATGTAAAAAGTAAATCAGCAGTTAGTATTTCAATAATAAATAATACTGTTCATTTAAATGCAAATTCAGAAATGAAAACTTGTAGTAATGGCGCTTGTAATGAGTGTAATTTTTTTATAGAAAACAATAAAGTGGTTGCTTGTAAATGTGAATCAAATGGCTCTATTAGTAACCATTGTACTTATAAAATTAACGATGGAAATTTTTTTTACACCTTAGTTTCAAAAATTATTGAGGAGTAATTAAACGTGAAAAATATATTAAGCTAAAGTCTTATATTTTAGTTGAATTAAAAATGCAAAAAATAGGTATTACTGGAAGTATTGGATCAGGTAAAAGCATCGTATGTAAAATATTTGAACAGCTAGGTGTGCCAATATATAATGCTGATGAAAGGGCAAAAAAATTAATGATTTCAAATGCTGAAATGATTGATAAAGTAAAGTTGCTTTTTGGTCATGAAAGTTACACGGAAACAGGAGAACTGAACCGAAAACATATTTCAGATATTGCATTTAATAACAAAGATTTATTAACCCAATTGAATCAAATTGTTCATCCAATAGTTTTTAAAGATTTTGAAAATTGGCTGATTGAAAAAGAGCACTTAAACATTAAATACATTATCAAAGAAGCGGCATTAATGTTTGAAACCGACAGTTATAAAAAACTAGATAAATTTATAGTGGTAACTGCTCCAATGGAATTAAGAATAAGCAGAACCATGCAAAGAGATTCCATTTTAAAAGAACAAGTATTATCAAGAATGAATAATCAATTGAGCCAAGAAGAAAAACTGGCTAAAGCTGATTATGAAATAATAAATGATGAACAAACTTCACTCATTGAACAAGTTTTTACTTTGCATCAGCAATTTTTAGGATCATTCCATTGAAAATAGAATAACTAAATAAGAGTAATTTAATAGTTATATTCAATGCCAATGCATTTAAAACAATCCGTTTTATAAGTATATTATAAGTTTAAATTTTTACTTGGATATACAATTCAACATTCTCATTTAGGATTTATTATTTAGTTGCGCTTAGGTGAATTATTTTTATCCTAATTAATTTAAAACGAGTAAGTTTTAAGATTCCATTTTTCTTAATCATTGTGATTTATAAAAAGCATTAAACGCTTAATTTTTTATCCATGACGATAGTCATCGGATAATATAAAAACTGTCACATTAGGTAATATCTCAAGTCATTTTTGAAAAATTAATCATTACACATCTTTGTAGGGTAAATAATGCACAGAATACAAAAAGATAAAAGTGACTTATTTACATTAAAAAAATATAATTTTTCAAAAAAATGAAATCAACTATTATGAAACACAACACATCCATTTTTCTGGTTGCATTTGCAATTAGCCTTACTGTTTTTGTGCAAAGTTGCACTAAAACAAATGTTGACACCGTTTACAAAACAGATGCACTGATAGAAAGTGTAATTGTACCCAATTCTGACGTACCAGTACCCGTTAATTTTGTGTTAGATACAACATTTAATAATGAAAAATCGCACAGTAATGTAAATTGGAAATCTCGTTATTTTGATTTTTCAGATACATGGCTAACAGGCCGTTTTGGTGAGTTTCATTTTGTGCCAGATTTTTCAGTTCCTTTAAATAAATTAGGTGGCTTACATACTCCTATGTCAAAAGGTGTTCAATTGAAAAATTTGAACTTTAACGAAAAATATCCTGCAGATCAGTTTTGGTCAACTGGCCCAAATACACAAGGCCCACCATGTTACTTCAGATTCAATGCAAACGACCTTTCAAAAAATTATTTAAAATTCTATGTACTTGTATCAACTATGAACACTAGCGAGCCAGGTAGAGATGGATATATTCAATGTGGACAAAGCTACATGGGTACTCAATTTATGGATTCTACAAGAAGAGTGGTTGACCCTACAAGCGATACTTGTTGGTTAGTAGCTCAACCAGGAACTTGGAAACAACAAGGTAATGGCTATGTATTTACAGCTGATTTTACCTTTAATAGATACTTACATAATACACCTGGTAAAAATGATGGAGACCCTATTACAAAACCTGTTAATGTTTATTTATCATACAATGGTTCATACGATTTCTTAACTGCTGGAGGACCTGCGGGAACATTAAGATGTGGATTTAGTGCTTCGTTCAGTTTCCTTAGATCTGATTATTTTGACAAAACAGCTACTAAATTATACTTAAAAAATCCTACAGCTGCTGAAAAAGCAAACTCTGATGCAGCTTTTTTAATAAACAAAACTTATGGAACTTATTCTGGTTCGGTTGCTGACCAAATGTTTATTAATGCAAACATGGTATTTTCAAAACCACACCAATAGTTTTTAAGTAAATAAATCAAAACATTTAATTAATCAAAAAATAATAAAAGAATAGTATGAAAACGCATCAATTAATATTTTCAATTTTAACAGCAAGTGCATTTATGTTTGCTTCTTGTACCAAAGAAGAAACTAAAACTGTTGAAGTAAATAAGTCTGTATCAGACGGACAAGCACTAATAAAAGGTACTGTAAAATATTTAGATTTTGCTGTATCAGCAACAGCTGTTCCCGCACCATTTGCTACCATTAAAATTGCTAGCAATGTTACTACTAAAGTTTTTGATCAATTTTGGCAAGCCGATTCAGTTGGGAATTTCAGTGTAAAAGGTTTAGGTGTTGGTGAATATTTTGTAGCTGCTCAATACAAAGACAAAAATAATTATATTTATCTTACCAATGGTTTTACAGTTTCAGTTAAGAATTCTGTGAACCCAATTTCGCTCGACTTTATTTGTAAATAATAAATATTATAAAGACTGATTGTTGGTGTTCATCAATCAGTCTTTTTCATTTGAATTGGGTTGTGTTTTCATAATATGTAGGAAACATAACCCTTTTTTTAAACCAATAATACTTTTAAAAATAATAAAATGACTCATAATTTTTATAAAAACTTTTTGTTTTTGGGTTTGATTTTACTTTTAATTGGTGCCTGTGAAAAAGATTATAATTATACTCTTCCTCCAAAAGCACCTCCAAAAGTTTCACAACCATCAACAACATTGGAAGCTTATTTTACAAATACCGCTCCTAATACAATTACCGCAGCTTACTGGAAAACTGCAAATTATTTAACAGTGAATGCAAAAGATTTAAGTACTGGTTTACTATATGATGATGGTGCTATGAATTTAACAAATACATTTAGTGGATTAACAACATTTAATAAAGGTGGAGATTCAAAATTATCTTTAAAAGCAGGTTATGATGCTAATTACGTTTATATACTTGCCGAATGGTACGATTCAACTGTGAATGCTTCACAACATTCTTGTTTATTTAATGGCAGTTACGATCCCTTAAAACCATCAGAATCGGCTACTGAATGGACCTCCCAACGCAATAGTGATAAATTGGCTATGGCTTTTGAGATAGCAAACGCTGTTGGACCTTCAGGAACGTTTGCTACTGTTGGATGTCAAGCTAGTTGCCATGGAAGTGGAAGTGTTGCTGTTATGAGCCCAAATTCTGGTTCTGTTGATATTTGGAATTGGAGTTTAGCCACTTCTTCTCCATTAGGATATGCCCACGACATGACTGCTACTGCTGCAGGTTTTAGTCATGATGCTGGTGGTAGTTTTGCTACTCGAAATACAAAAGGTTCTTCCAATCGTTCTGGACCAGCATATGAGTGGGATGGAACAGAACAAAGTGTAACTTTACCTAACGGTACAAAAACTTTATTAGATCCTTCTTATTACTTACTTAACAAAACTCCAATGAAAGGTAATGCTGTTACTGGTGATGCAATTTATTTGGCCAGATGTGAGTCTTGCCATGGTTTAAATGGAACTGGTGCTGAAGCTGCTGGCATAAATTCAATTGGTAATAATAAAAAATCAAGAGCTGGTTATATAGATGCTATGGACAATGTAGCTGATATGAGTGGTTATTGGGGTACATTAAATGCGCAAGAAAGAGACGATATTGTTGCATATTTAAGAGGTTTATCTGGCACTCCTGGATATTATTTAACTGCTCCTTCTGTTGGTGCTAGCTCGGCCGATATTACTACCATAGCCAATGTTACTTCTACAGATATTTCAAATGCTATGTTTACTTCTACTAATAAACATTCAAAAAAATATCAAGTACTAATAAAGCGTAAGCTAAAAACTAATCATGCCGATGATGTTCAGTTTGATTTAACCACTAGTAAAAACTATGTTTTTGGTGTTGCTTTAATGGATAATGACGGCAGAAATCACATTGGCTCAGCAAAAGAAACCTTATCATTTAAATAATTATGGATACTAAAATTAAAATATCAACATTAATTATAGGTATACTCTTTTTGGCTTCATGTGAGAAAGACTATTTTACAACTAAGGAAATTTTTGTTCCTATTGATACCAGTGTGCCTATCAGTTTTAAAAATGCAGTTTTACCCATATTTACTACCAATTGCTTAGGTTCAGGATGCCATGTTTCAGGTGGCGCACCTCCAACTTTAGAAGCTACTAAGGCTTACGATCAAATAACTTTATTAGGTTATGTTGATGCTGATACACCTGATACTGTTTTTGGAAATAGTAAATTATATAAAAGGTTAATAGATGTTGCCAAACCAATGCCTCCAAAAGGAAAACTTTCGGCAGGTACTCTAAAAGCTGTTGAACTTTGGATTCAACAAGGTGCAAAAAACAATTAATAATTAAATAATAAAATCAATGAAAACACAATTTATAAAAAATATCACTTTGCTTTTAGCAATATGTGTTCCTGCATTATTATTTGCACAAGAACCTAGTGAACCTAAGCCAGCTGCTGAAGTAGTAAAAGCTACTTTTGAAAACAGTATGTTTATTAATAATCAAACTGTTCAAACTCATGATAAAGGATTTTTAGACGTGGCCATTCAACATAGATTTGGAGTTGCCAATGAAGTGAAGGACCTTTATGGAATTTATGCTCCTTCTAATATTCGTTTATATATTGGTTATGGAGTAACCAAAGATTTATCTATAGGGATTGGTTCAACTAAAAGTAAACAACTGTATGACTTTAGTTGGAAGTATGCCATTTTAAGGCAAAAAACAAGTGGTATGCCTGTTTCTATTACTTACTTTGGAAATATAGGTGCTACCACTGTTGACGATAAAGTTTTTTTAAATCAAGACAATAAAAATAAAAACAATGATAGGTTATCATATTATAATGAAATTATGGTTGCTTGTAAAATAAATAAAAAAATATCGGTTCAAGCTGGTGTTAATTATACACATTATAACATGGTAGATTCTGCATCATTATATAATCACCACGACTTATATGGATTTACTGCCATTGGCAGGTATAAATTTAGTCCACAAGGTTCGTTTATGGTAGAATATAATTTACCTTTAAATGTTTCTGATATTGACATGAATTCTAAAAACATTTCGGGAATACCACATAGGCCAATGGCTAATTTGGGTATTGGTGTTGAATTTTCTACTGGATACCATCAATTCCAAATATTTTTATGTAATACCAATGGAATTCTTAGTCAAGAAGCTAAAGCATATAATTATAATGACCTTTCTAACACATCCGTTCCTGCTTGGTTATTAGGTTTCAATATTACTCGTCAATTTGGTTTTGGTGATTAATTTTTAATAAATAAATGCATCGTTTTTTAGTTGCTGAAAGCACAATTAATTTTTTGATTAATTGTGCTTTTTTATTTAATAAATTGAAAACAAATTAATACAAAATACACCTTAGTAATTTGGCTTTATTCAAACTTTACTTTTAACTTTTTTATATAACTGTATTTTTGTGACCATAGTCATGACATTAATTGAAAACTGTCAGATAAGCCAGTGCCTCCAATCATTTTTGAAAAACCCTTCACCAAACATCTTTGTATGGTAAAATAATTTTATAATTATATTATTTACACAAAGTAAATCAAAGCAATTAATCAACAAAAATATATTGATTATGAAGAACGTAAACGAAGAATCAAGTAGAAGGAACTTTCTTAAAATAGGCTTAATGTCTGGCGGTGCAGTTATTGCAGGCGCAAGCATTGTAAAAGCATTAGCCAACGAAGAGCCAAAGAAAACGGGCGAAATGGTGAAGGTATTAACTGCAGATGGAAAAATGGTGGAAGTTGATAGCAGCATGATTAATCATCCTTCAGAACAGGTATTGAAAGAACATGCAATTCGTGAAGGAATTGCTGGGAAGAAGTTCATTATGGTAATTGATTTGGCACGTTGTGCAAATGAAAGAAAATGTATTGAAGGTTGTCAAAGTATGCATGGTATGTTGGCACCAATTGAGTACATTAAAGTAAAAAGAATGCAAGATTCTGAGTTAGCTGCTCCTTATTGGTTTCCACAAACTTGTTATCAATGCGATAATCCTCCTTGTACTAAAGTTTGCCCTGTAGATGCAACTTTTAAAAGAACAGATGGTATTGTAGTAGTTGATAGTGAAAGATGTATTGGTTGTAAGTTTTGTATGGCAGCATGTCCTTATTCTGCTCGTACATTTAATTTTGGAAGACCAGAACAAATAGCATTTACAGAAGCACACAAAACTGATCAAGATAAATGTTGTACATCTCCATCAACTGAAGGAACTGTTTCAAAATGCGATTTCTGTCCTGAAAGTGCTGCAAAAGGAATTCTTCCTAGTTGTGTAACAGAATGTCCGAATGGCACTATATTTTTTGGAGATGAATTAGAAGATGCCGTTACCAATGGTGAAGAAACATTTAGGTTAAGTGAATTACTTCAAAAAAGAGCTGGCTACCGTCAGTTTGAAGAGTTAGGAACTAAACCTAGGGTTTATTATTTACCACCCGTAAATAGACAATTTCCCTTTGAAGAAGCAACAGAAGTTCACAACCAAGCAGAATAACATTTTAAATAAAAAATGATTATGACAAAAAATGATATTTTATTAGATAAAACCACATTTGAAACCTTTACACAGGAAGAATATATGGTTATGAAAAGCGACTTACTTCAACCAGTTCAAAAAATTGGAACATGGGGGAAAGTTTGGATTGGTTTTTTAATTACAATTTGCTTGTTAGGTATATATGCATATTATATTCAAGAATCAAAAAGTAAGTATGTAACAGTTTCATTAAGGGATTATACCATGTGGGGCGTTTATATTTCCAATTTTGTTTTTTTTGTGGCACTTAGTTTAATTGGTGTTTTGATGTCGGCCGTTTTAAAATTAACACATTTTGAATGGTACAGACCCTTATCAAGAATCGCAGAAATAATTGCAGTTGCAGCCATAATGCTTGCTGGTGTTAGTATTGTTGCTGCAATGGGTCGTCCTGACAGATTACATTTTTTACTGCTTCATGGCAGAATTCAATCACCAATTGTTTGGGATATAATTGTAATTATGACTTACTTAGTTACTAGTTTAATTTTACTGTTTATTCCTTTAATTCCTTCTCTTTCTACTTGCAAAAACCATTTAACTGGTAAACCAAAATGGCAAATGAAAATGTACGAAATTTTATCATTTGGGTGGGAAGGAACAGCTGAACAATGGAAAATATTGAAAAAAAGTATGAAAATATTAACAGTATTAGTAATTCCATTAGGGGTTTCAATCCATACTGTAACTGCATGGTTATTTGCTACTACATTAAGAGCAGAATGGGATAGTACAAACTTTGGAGCATACTTTGTTTCAGGAGCATTTTTACTTGGTGTGGCAGGAATGGTTGTTGCTGTATTTGTAATTAGAAAAGCATATAATTTAGAAAAGTATTTAACAGAAATGCATTTCGATAAATTAGGTCAAGCATTGGTATTGATGTCGTTTATTTATATTTATTTCAATATCAATGAATACTTAGTACCAGCATACAAAATGAGTGGTTTACATGCCAATCATTTATTAAGTTTATTTACTGGAGAAGAAGCATTTTTTTATTGGTCAGTCATACTTTTTGGAATGGTTATTCCAGGTATTTTACCATTATTCCCTAAAATGAGAAAGCCATTACCATTATTCATCATAACAATAGGCGTTGTTATAGCAGCTTGGTTCAAACGTTATTTAATTGTAATTCCTGGTTTAGCACATCCTTATTTACCAATTCAAGATGTACCAAATTCATGGAAACATTACAGCCCTAGCTTAGTTGAAATGACAATAGTTGCAGCAACTTTTGCAGCAATGCTATTGATAGTAACATTGTTTTCTCGTTTCTTTCCTATCATTTCGGTTTGGGAAGTGGCAGAAGGCAAATTAGAAGGTAAAGATGAAATTATAAATTATAAATAATAATCACATGAAAACATTTAAATATATTTTAACATTATGCTTCGGAGTTTTATTTGTCCTAAATATTTGGGCACAAGAAAAAGAAGCAACAATGACTTTAAGTTTTGCAAAAGTGGACTCTAATGATGTTTGTAATGTTATTGTAGTTTCTGAAGGTAAACCAGTGGCTGACGTAACTGTAAAGTTATATGTAGAACGTTTATTTGGTTTATTACCAATTGGCAAAGATGTTACAACGGATGAAATGGGCTTGGCTACTTTTGAATTTCCTGCTAATATTCCATTTAATTCAGATGGAAAATTAATAGTATTTGCTGAGGTAGAAGATGATGAAAACTATGGTTCATTTGAAATAAAAAGCGAAACTAATATTGGCGTAAAAGAAGATTTAACCAAACTAGAAAAAGCAGAACGTTCCTTATCTGGATCAAGAGATAATGCGCCTATATATTTCATAGTTGCATCTATATCAATTATCACAGGAATTTGGGGGACTTTATTATATGTAGTACTGCAAATTTTTAAAATTAAAAGAAAAAAAACAGTAACAATTTAAAATAAAAATTTATGAAAAACCTAAAAAATCTAGTTGCAGGTGTAGTATTAACAACAACTTGCTTATTATTAAGTCAAACAGCATTTGCCCAAAAGCCAGCAGGAAAACCTTGGAATGCTCCTGATGCAGCAGTAAAAGTAAAAAATACATCTAAAGGTGATGATGCAGTTAAAGAGGGAAAAGATTTATACAATCAACATTGTAAATCGTGCCATGGTGCTAAGGGAAAAGGAGATGGAACTAAAGCAGAAAAAATAGATATTTCTTGTGGTGATTTTACTTCGACTGAAACAGCTAAAAAAACGGATGGTGAATTATTTTGGAAAACTACTGAAGGTAGAAAACCAATGCCATCATATAAAGAAAAATTAAGTGACAGTGAAAGGTGGAAAGTGATAACATACATTCGTTCTTTATAATCAAATAATATTTACCCAGGGAAGAGAGATTTATGCAGAATTTAACAGTAAAAAACTTATTTATTTTTTCGTTTTTTTTTATAATAAGTTCATGTAATAATTTATATAAATTCTCTTCCCAAAAGGTTACTATTGAAGGGGAAATAGATCCTTCATTTACCAATAATAATACCATTTATTTTTATCAATATACAGATTCATTGAGTCTGTATTTTAACGAAAAAACTGCAACTGATTCCTGCATATTGCAATCTGATGGAAGTTTTAAAATAGAAATTTCAAATTGGCCAAAATCAGGATTTTTTGATTTAGGAACTAAGGAACTTGTATTTGCACGAAACTTTTTTTTAGAACCTGGTGATCATTTAATTTTAAATTTTAAAGGTAAAGAAATGCCCTTAAGTCTTACTAATTATGATGAAATTGGTAAATACAATCAATTTCTGCAAATTTTTAACGATACATTTTACCGAGAACCAACTACTAAAAGAAACTATTTTGTGATAAGTAATTACATGCTTGCTCCAGATTATGCTGTATTTATTGATAAAAGAAAAGACAAACAGTTTATTTTTTATAATAACTACTTTAAAAATAAAAAAATAGATTCCACTTTTCAATATTATTTTGAACATGAAACCAATTATAATTGGGCAAATGATAAAATATATTTCCTTTGGAAAAAACGCATAAGAATGGAAGAAGTTCCATTAGATACTGGTTATTTTGATTTTTTAAATATTGTAAATAACGATGATGCTAAAGCACTTAATTGTCAGGGTTATTCTCGTTTTATAGAATTATATTTAAAGGAACTTTATCAAGAAGAAATATTTAGTTTACCTAAAGGAACGCCACAAAATTTGGAAAAATGTTATTTAGCAAAAAAACATTTACAAGGATTAGGAAAAAAAATAGCTTATTATAATATATTGAGAGATGAAATGAGAAGCATAGATGCTAATGTTGAGGGGAATTATGAACACCACTTAATTTTTGTAGATTCACTTGCAAAAATTGCATATAATGCAACTAATGATGCTTCATTTCTCCAATATGCAAAATCATATAAAAAGTAATTCCGATTTTATTTAGTAAAAAAATAATATGAAAATCATTTATAATTTAATTCGCATTGCATTTGGATTATTATTTTTAGCAATAGGAATATTTCATTTTTATGCTTATCAATATATGGCAGTATATGTTCCATTGCCATTAGGGTCAAAAGCTTTTGTAATATTGGTAGGTGCCATTATTTGCATGAGTGGTATTGGAATTGCTTTAAATAAATTTGCTAGATTAGGTTTAATTATAATTGCCATTACGCTAGCTTTTACAGGGTTAATGGTGTTAACACCGATGATATTTAGAAATCCTGATGAAATTTTGAAAATGATAGAATTACCAAACTTATATAAGTTAATTTTAGCTTTTGGAATTTTTACTTATTTAGTAACTACCAAATCAAAACAATAATTTATAAAGTATTTATTACGCTTTAGACAATACTTTTAAAATCACTTCTTCTACTTTTGCACCGCTCGATTTTTGAATAATAAATTCATAATTTTCAATAATAATTCTTTCCCCTTTTTGAGGAATATCTTCATGATTTGCAGTTATAAATCCTCCTAAAGTATTATATTCACC
>CANGPW010000031.1 GCA_947456185.1 Bacteroidota bacterium
AAAATATTATTTCTACCGATTACAGTTGCCTTATTCACCTAAAAAGTATTGCAGAAACAAAAGCTTATAACTTTACTTTTTTGCACATTGCCGATGTATTGGCAAGTGGAATTTAGTTTAATCATTTAATTTGATTGTATAAGTATTCTATGATTCTCATTAAGCATTCCGTAATAAATCAACTTTATTTTTTAAACTTTATCAGAATTGATTCAGTTAATATAAGGCAAGAGGATTGCATGCGAGGATGTTTGCATTAGCTTAAAAGTTCCATAGGTATGATAGATTTTGTAACAAGGAGCTATAAACCCATAAAAAACTTTTTGTACGAAAATCTCCAATTTTTAAAAATAACCTTTTGGTAGATGGGTGCTAATTAATAAATTTGCTGCTATCAAAACAAAATTGAATTTTGCACGATAATTAAATGCAACACGATAAACACACTTATTACTTCGAAAAATACTTGCGCAAAGAAATGTCAAGCGAGGAGAAAGAAGCGTTTGATCTAAAATTAAATAATGATATTGATTTTAAGTCAAACTTTACTGAGTACGCGTTGAATCACGAAAAAATTAAAAAAGCTGAATTAGCAGATTATTACGACAAAGAAATTATTCCCGATAAACCTAAAAACTACGCATGGGTTTGGGTATTATTTTCAGTTCTAGGTTTGGTTTTAATTGTAGATTATTACGCAAACCAAAAGTACAACGAAGATCAAAAGGCTAATCAAACCTATAAAGAAGCATTTGTGAGTAGGTTTAAAAGTGCTTTTGTGGAGCCATTTAAAAAAATAACTTTTAAAGATAATAACATTAATACAAATAACCAGCAAACTACCATTAGTGCTGACGAAAATGGGGGAGATGTGTATGATGAAATTGCTGATTCCGCTAACATAGCATTGATTGATTCTAATTTAATTGAAGAAAAAACAATTCAACAATTTCAGCAGTTAATGAATGATCAAAATGCATTTTCAAATATTAAAGATATATTTTTAAATGATAGCATCATGTCGGTGATTGAATTAGAAAAATTTAAAGAGAAATATAGGCTTATAAAAAGTTCTACAGATAGTATTTTAAATGATAGCATAGTTATCAAATTAGCTTTTCAATCATTGGTAAAACAAAACGGAAATTTGAAGCCAATTTTTGTTGAATTTTGGCAATCGTTGGTTGGGTTTTCTGGTTACCAATTCACAGGAAAAAAACTCATTATTTACGGAATTCAAAAGCCATTTGATGTTTTTATTTTAAAGCAAAACACCAATTATATTCTTCATAGTAAATGGGGTGAAACTGCTTTGGAACCAGATAATTTATTACACAAACTTGAAAATTAAATTTTACAAATACCAAGGTACAGGTAACGATTTTATCATGATAGATGATAGAACCAAAACATTTGAAGCCAATAACCAAAAGCTCATTGAAAGCTTGTGCGACAGGCGTTTTGGAATTGGTGCTGATGGTTTAATTTTATTGCAAAGCTATGAAAATGCAGATTTTTATATGCAATATTTTAACAGTGATGGACGCGAAAGTTCTATGTGTGGAAATGGTGGAAGGTGCATAGCTCAATTTGCAAAGGACTTGAATATTGTAAATGAAACAGCTTCTTTTTTTGCCATAGATGGGAAACATGCTGCCAAATATGAAAATGGTTTGGTGAGCCTTCAAATGATGAATGTAAACCATGTTGATAAGAGAGCAAATCATGTTTTTGTTTTAAATACTGGATCACCTCATTTTGTTCAGTTTTTTGACCAAGATGTTGATTCAATTGACTTAGTGGCCGAGGCGAAAAAAATCAGGTATAATGCTGAATTTGCCGCTAATGGAATCAATGTAAATTTTGTTTCTATACAACATGATGTTTTAAAAGTGAGAACTTATGAACGTGGGGTTGAAGATGAAACTTTTAGTTGTGGAACGGGTGTTACTGCTGCTGCAATTGCTTCTCATTTATTCAAAAAAGATGATGCTGTCAAACATCATTTTCAAATTCAAACCAAAGGCGGAAACCTTTCGGTTAATTATTTGTTCAATGAAAATAAATACACAAATGTGTTTTTACAAGGACCCGCCAAATTTGTTTTTGATGGGGAAATAGAGATTTAATAAATATTCAATCAATAAAACAGCATTTAATTCTGAGAATGGCATACCAACGCAGGAAAACAAGTACAGTAAAAATTGGCGAATTATACATTGGGAGTGATCATCCAATTGTGCCTCAAAGCATGACTACCACAGATACCATGGATACTCAAAAATCGGTGGAACAAATTATAAGAATGGTAAATACTGGCTGCGAATTAGTACGATTAACAGCGCCAAGTATGAATGAAGCGCAGAATTTAGCTGAAATAAAAAAATCATTACACGAAAAAGGTATCAACGTACCATTAGTTGCTGACATACATTTTACACCAAACGCAGCTGAATTAGCTGCTAAAATAGTAGAAAAAGTAAGGGTTAATCCTGGAAATTATGCCGATAAAAAAAAGTTTGATACCATTGATTATACCGATGAAGAATACCAAGAAGAAATAGATAGAATCAGGGAAAAATTTGTTCCATTAATAAAAATTTGCGCAGCACATGGAACTGCTTTGCGAATTGGAACCAATCATGGTTCATTAAGCGATAGAATTATGAGCCGCTATGGCGATACTGCTCATGGAATGGTAGAAAGTGCCATGGAATTTTTGCGAATAGCAGAAGATGAAAATTTTCACAATATTGTACTTTCCATGAAGTCAAGTAATCCGCAAGTAATGGTGCAAGCCTACCGATTATTGGTAAAAACCATGGATGAAAACAACATGCATTATCCTTTGCATTTAGGTGTTACCGAAGCTGGTGATGGTGATGATGGAAGAATAAAATCTGCATTGGGAATTGGTGCTTTACTAGAAGATGGAATTGGTGATACGGTAAGAGTTTCCTTAACAGAAGATCCTGAATTTGAAGTTCCAGTGGCAAAAAAATTAATTGAAAGATATAACCAAATTCAGCAAGATAATTATCCTCAAATTGATTTAAATAATTCAACAAAAACTGATTGGAGTGCTTTTGAATATAGAAGACGTGAAAGTCATGAAGTTTATAATTTTGGAGCGCATCAGGTTCCAAGGGTAATCATTGATTTTAGTAATCAAAAAAATTTACAAGCAAGCGAATTACAAGCAATCGGACATATTTATGATGCATCAATTGATAAATGGCACATGAGTGATTTGGGTTCAGATTTTATTTTTTTAGGTGAAAATAAAGCTCCTTTTATGCTGCCAATGGGTTTAAAAGCCATTTATCATTCTTCGGTTTGGAATTTGATAAGTGATAAAATAAATGCATTCCCATTATTTACAACTGATGAAATATTGCAAGGCAAACATCAAATAGCCCATTCAAGCACTTTGAATTTTATAAAATTAGATGCTGAAACAGTTACTGAGAACTTGATTACACAAGCTAATGAAATAAAAAATGTAGTTTTTATTATTGAATCAAAAGCGGCAAATCCAATGACGATTTTACGTGAATTGTTTTTCAAAATTAATGGTTGGAATGTAAAAAACCCAATTGTTTTAGCACATAACTACAGTTCAGAAACTGATGAAGAAAAATTTATGTTGCATTGTTCTACCGATTTTGGTGGACTATTAATTGATGGTTTTGGTGATGGAATTTTTATGACTCCCAATGTAATTGATAACAAAAGAATCAATCAAATAGCTTTTGGCATATTGCAAGCGGCACGAACCAGAATTTCAAAAACTGAATACATCAGTTGTCCAAGTTGTGGGCGTACTTTATTCGATTTACAAGAAACAACAGCCCTAATACGAAATAGAACAGACCATTTGAAAGGAATTAAAATTGCAATCATGGGTTGTATTGTAAACGGACCAGGTGAAATGGCCGATGCTGATTATGGCTATGTAGGAAGTGGGGTAGGAAAAATAACTTTATACAAAGGCAAAGAAGTAGTAAAAAGAAATATTGGAAGTGAAAATGCAGTAAACGAATTAATTGAATTAATAAAAGACCATGGTGATTGGGTTGAATTGTAAATATTATCTTCAAATTACACTTATATGACAAAAATATGCTTACAAAAGCACATTTTTATGGTCAATGATTTTGTTAGTGACAAATTATATTTATTTTGCCAACCCAAATACTAAAAATACTAAACAAATAAATAAAAACAAATTATGAAAAAGTTAATACTTACAACTTTAAGCATTGGACTTGCATTTGGTTCATTTGCACAACAAAACCTTAATTTAAAAAATCAAGGTGTTTTAGACAATTCACCTATAAAAGCTAAAGTAAAATCAGGACTTTCTAAATCAGAAAGATCAGAATGGTATAATCCTTTAGCTATAAAAGCAAATGGTGATTTTACTACCTATGTTGGTTTTATGATGAATGATTCATTGGCAAAATATATAGATGCCTCTGGTGTTGCTTCTCAAGGAAGAACAATGCAAGCAGTTGGTAGTATTATTGATCCAAAAGATGATGCAATTGATTTAGGAGCTGATCCTACAATTAAGATGAGTAAATTCACAAATTATACTGTAGATTCAGTAGAATTTACATATTCTTATGTAAGAAGGGTTGATTCAACTACTGATGGTCTTGGTAATAAAGTAGCAATTGTAGATACATTATTTATTCATTATTTTACAGGCGCACAAGTTCTTAAATCGCCAAAACAATCTTGGACAAGTTCAATGTTTTGTACTTTTGGATGGAATTTTACTAAAAGAATCCCTGCAAATTTTGCTTCAATAGATACCGTTTTATTAACTGCTGAAGAAAATACTGGTGCACCAAGTTCAACTGGATGGAGTTTAGGTACCATTGCGAGAAAAGCTCCAGCAGGATTAACAATTAATGCTAATGGTGGTAATAATGCAAATAATTTAGTAGGTTATTCTATTATATTTAAAAATGGAACTACCTATGATGATACTTATACTTATGAAGACAGAAGAGATTCTACTTTAACTACTGGAAATAAATGGGTAAATTACTTTTTATATCGTTTTGGTTCAAATGCTGGAACTGATGTTGTGAGTACTTTTTATACTAGTTCAGTTGTAGTACCACAAAAAAATTCATATGCTGCAAGTAATGGTTGGAATGGTTGGATAGCTGGCCAAGCTTACACTGAAGAACAGTTCATTGATGCTGGAATGAAATTATCATCGACTAATATTGGTGTCAAAGAAGTTCCAAATTCATTCTCTTTAGGTGATGCATTCCCTAATCCTTCAAGCAATGATGTAACCATTGCATTTGATTTAAAATTGAATAACAATGTAAGTATTAAATTGGTAAACTTAGTTGGTCAAGAAGTAATGAACATTGCTAATGATAAATTTTCAGCTGGTGCAAACGAAGTAAAATTCAATGTAAGCAACTTAACTGCTGGTGTTTATTTTTATACCATGACGGTTGATGGTGTTAGCCAATCACAAAAAATTATGATTAAATAATTTTATTTAATCACATAAAAAATCCCCAATGGTGAAAACTATTGGGGATTTTTTTATTTTAAATGCTTTTCAATTTAGCAATTGAATTCAATGCTGCTTCACTCCGCAAACAATACTTATTTCAGCATTATTGTTTATTTGCGGACTAATGAATGGAATTCCTAAATTAAGTCCTCTAATAATAAAAAAACACGCAAGAAGAATGGCAAAAGCAGGAGTAAGTTTGTTTACTTGTTGTCTGAACTTTAAATTTACTATTTGCCCAAGCATTGAAATGGCAAACATCATAGGGAAAGTTCCTAACCCAAAAAGTACCATAAATAAAGCACCTTGTAAAGCTGATTGCATGGCCAAAGAAGCTATCAATACTACATATACAAAGCCGCAAGGAAGCAATCCATTTAACGCGCCTATAAAGAAAAAAGAAGCATTGTTTTTACTCCTAAATAATTTACCAAACCACTTATTTCCCCAAAAATTTAATTCCATTTTATTGGCAATTTTTGGTAAAAATATTTTTAAAAAGGTGATTGTTAAAATAGAAATACCCGCAAAAATACTTACTGATTGCTGAAAGCCAGCTAACTTTAATTGAAAACCAAGCGTTCCAATAATTGCGCCTAAAAGCGCATAAGTATAAATTCTACCCGCATTATACATCAGTCTTGTAATCCATAAATGGCTTACCGAATTGGTATGTTTTGGTAATGCAAATGCAATGGGTCCACACATGCCAGCGCAATGCAAACTACTCACCAAACCTGTAATGAAAGCAGTTAAAAACAGCATGAATAATTATTGGATTTTAAAGTTTTTTTCTAAATAATGTTTTCCGTTTTTATCTTTCCAATTTAACCTCGCAATCCAATTACCTTTTTCAAAATTTGATAAATCAAATTTGCTTGTAATGGTATCAGTAATTTGCACATCAAATTCCTTGTCGTTGGCTTTATTGGCCAAATAAATCAATTGTAATTTTGCTTTTGAAATTGGATGAACCTTTAAGTTTTTTATTGCTAAAATTGATTCAATTGAACTTTGAATAAATTGAAAATTTATAAGGCTATCTGCGCCTTTGTTTTCGTCAATAATAGCTTGATAGTTTTCACCTTTTTCGTAGTAATCAGTTTGAATCAATGAAATGTCTTCCTTCATCATTCTTACAGCCATTAATATAATAAAGCCCATGAACATGGCCATAAAAATAACTAATTTAGTTCCCCAAGTAATTTTCATTTTACTATTTATTTTTTTCAATTTTAATTAACTGGCGCCAAAAAATTAGATTTTACTTGCTCTATATATACGCCTTTACTTTTTACATTTATTATAACTTCATTTCGGTTGCTTTCTATTGATTTTGGTTCAACTTCAATAAAGAAACTTGTTTTTTCTAGTTCGTCATTTGGAATAATAATATTGTCATGGTCAACAAGTACAATTTTACCTTTTGGTTTTACCAATTCTAGCTCAATAGGTATAGAATCAAAAGTTTTATTGACAAATTCTATATTGTATAAATTACTAATATTTCCATTTGTTTGCGTTTGATAAAGCATACCTGCGGTTCTATTCAAAGTTGTTTCCACTTTTTTTCTACTTGCTACTAAAACTACTAATACCGTGAACAAAATAATTAGCACCACTGAATAACCAATATTACGCAATGAAAATTTAAAACCTTCTCCTTTGTCAATGCCATTTTTTGAGTTAAAAGCAATCAAACGTTTTGGCTTATCAATTTTTAACATTACTTCGTCACACGCATCTACACAAGCAGTACAATTGGTACATTCTAGCTGAGTTCCGTTTCTAATATCTATTCCTGTAGGGCATACATTTACACATAATTTGCAATCAATACAATCGCCTTTAATTGCTGCATTTTCTTGCTTATGAGTCTTTCCTCTAGGTTCTCCACGAATGTAATCGTAAGCAACTACAATGGAACTTTGATCAAGCATTAAGCCTTGAAGTCTTCCATAAGGACAAATAATTACACAAACAATTTCCCTTAAAAAAGCAAATACAAAGTAAAATATGGTAGAGAAAAGCAACAATGCCGATAATTTACCTAAATGAGCCATCAGGCCATCCGTTATTAATAGTTTCAGGTTATGAACTCCAATGGTATAAGCTAAAAATGTATTAGCAATAAGAAAAGAAATTAAATAAAATATTAAATGCTTAGTGGTTTTTTTAGCTATTTTTTCGGTATCCCAATCTTGTTCAGCTAATTTTTTCTGTTGGATATAATCGCCTTCTATAAAATATTCAATTTTACGGAAAAGCATTTCCATAAATATTGTTTGTGGGCAAGCCCAACCACACCAAACTCTACCAAACAATACGGTAAATACAATGATGAATAAAATAAACGTAAGCATTAATAATGCAAATAAGTTTAAATCTTGAGGCCAGAAAGGCATGCCAAAAATAATAAACTTACGTTCTAATACATTAAATAAAAGCATTTGGTGTCCATTCATTTTTAAAAAAGGACTTGTAAAAAATACAATATATAAAAACCACGCAAATAAGGTTCGATAGAAGTATAAATTACCTTTAGGTTTTTTTGAAAAAATCCAAAGTCTTTTTCCTTTTTCATTTACATTGGGTAAGCTATCGCGGTAATGCTCACCATCTAATGCCTTTGCAGGCTCCACTTTATGCATGTTTTTATTATAAATTGTATTTGAAAACTAAATTTATTGAAACTGTTTTCAAAATTTTTTCTAAAAAAATGAACCACATAGACACATAGATTTAATAGCTTTTTTCTATGTTTTCTGAGTATCTATGTGGTTTTATATTTATTTTGAAGCTGTTGCTAAACTATCAGTTATAACATTATCAATTTTTGAACTATCGGTAACAGCAATTGATTCCATTTTAGTTCCTTGAGGAGCTTTAGGAGCAACTGGATTGGTGCCTTGTAAAGTTAAAATATAACTTGCCAACTCTGCCATTTGTAATCCATTTAAAGATTTTTCCCATGCTATCATTCCTTTTCCTGTAACACCATATTTTATGGTTTTAAAAATGTTGGAAACTTGACCACCATGTAACCAAAATTCATCGGTTAAATTAGGACCAACACTACCACCAGCATCTTCTCTATGACATACAGCACATTTAGCAGTATATAAAGTTTTACCTTCTGTTAATTGTTTTGCATCTGCAATTACTTTTACATTGCTTTCATCAATGGCATTTCCCACTTTTTTTAAGTAAGCAGTTTTAGCCACTTCTGCTTCTGCTAATTGATCTTCATATTCTGCTGTTTGTAATTTACCACTTCCAGCATGATACCATAAACCATATATAATAGCAATTACAATTGTGGTATAAAACATAAAGTTAAACCATGGTGGCGTAGGATTGTCAAGTTCTACAATTCCATCAAAACTCTCATCTAACATCAATTCTTTTTCATGTTTTAATGAATGAAGAGAGAATAGTTTTTCAACTGTTGTTCTTTCTTCTTCTTGAGTAGATGCTGGCTTATTCATTTTTTTTATAGCTACTAAAGTCAAGTATAATAAACCAACAACTATCAATATAAGTATAAAAATTATTACACTCATTACTTTTATGTAAAGCGTATCAAAATCGCCATAATTAAATGTGGCTGCTGCTGCCATACTTCTATTGCTTAGCAATAAAATCAAACTGGCTAAAAATATTTTTATTTTCATTTTTTTATTTTTTATTTTTAACATTATTCAAGCGGTTTGTTCTTCATTTCATCAATGTATTCTTTGTTTGTTTTAAATAACCAAATGGCTACTATTATAAAAAAAACAGAAAATACAACGAGTGAAAACATTTGATAAATACCTATACCGGTTATTTCATGTAATAAGTTACGAAACATTTTTTTATTTAAAATTAGTTTGTGGCTGGTTTATTTAATTTAATATCAGTACCCAATCTTTGCAAGTATGCTATCAGTGCAATTAATTCTTTGTCGCTATCTAATTTTATTTTTTCAATAGCTAAATTATCACTGATACTTTTTGCTTGAGTTTTTAAATCTTCCTCTGCTTGTTCTTCGTATCCTTTTTCATAAGGAACTCCCAAAGTTCGCATTGCATTTATTTTGGCTTTTGTGTTCGAAATAACTAGTGTTTGGTCTGCTAACCACTGATATGCTGGCATAATAGAACCTGGCGACATAGATCTTGGATCTATCATGTGATTATAGTGCCACGAGTTTGGATATTTTCCACCTTCACGCATTAAATCTGGTCCGGTACGTTTTGAGCCCCATAAAAACGGGTGATCATAAACATATTCGCCTGCTTTTGAATATTCGCCATAACGTTCTGTTTCGCTCCTAAAAGGACGAATCATTTGTGAATGACAACCAACGCAACCTTCACGAATGTATAAATCTCTTCCTTGTAATTCTAAAGGAGTATAAGGTTTTACACTTGTAATAGTTGGAATGTTTGATTTTATTAAGAAAGTAGGTAACATTTCTACCGCACCACCAATTAAAATTACAACAATTGAAAGCACCATAAATGTCATGGGTTTGCGCTCTAATGCTTTGTGCCAATAAGATGCATGACCAGTAGGCGTATAATTTTTTTCAAGTGCTGGAGCTTCTGCATTTTCATTAGCTATTAAACTCCCTGAAAGCATAGTTTTTACAATGTTATAAACCATTACCAAAGTACCAACTAAAAATAAAGTACCTCCGAATGAACGCATAACATGAAGAGAAAGTACTTGTTTAGTAGTGTCAATAAATTCATATTTTAATTGCCCAGCTTCTGTAAATTCTTTCCACATTAAACCTTGTGTAAATCCACTCCAATACATTGGAACGGTATAGAACAATATTCCTAAAGTACCTATCCAAAAATGGAAATTTGCCATCTTTTTAGAATACAATTTAGTGTTATAAATTCTGGGAATTAACCAATATAAAATACCAAATGTCATAAAGCCGTTCCAACCTAATGCACCTACGTGAACGTGGGCAACTATCCAATCAGTGAAATGTGCAATGGCATTTACATTTTTCAATGAAAGCATTGGACCTTCAAAAGTTGACATACCATAAGCAGTAACACCAACAGCAAAGAATTTTAAAACTGGTTCATCTCTCACTTTATCCCAAGCGCCACGTAAAGTTAACAATCCATTGATCATACCACCCCACGATGGAGCAATTAACATAATAGAAAAAGCAACGCCTAACGATTGAGCCCAATCTGGTAATGAAGAATATAATAAATGATGTGGGCCAGCCCAAATGTATAAAAATATTAAAGTCCAAAAATGTAAAATAGAAAGTTTGTAAGAATAAACTGGTCTATCTACAGCTTTTGGTAAATAATAATACATCATTCCTAAAAATGGAGTTGTTAGGAAAAATGCAACTGCATTATGTCCATACCACCATTGTACCAAAGCATCTTGAACACCAGCATACCAAGAGTAACTTTTAAACATGGAAACTGGTAATTCAAAGGAGTTTACTAAATGAAGCACAGCAACTGTAACAAATGTGGCTATATAAAACCAAATTGCTACATACATGTGGCGTTCTCTGCGTTTAATAATAGTTCCAAACATGTTCCAACCAAATACCACCCAAATTACAGTAATGGCTATATCAATGGGCCATTCTAGTTCAGCATATTCTTTTGAACTTGTTAGTCCTAAAGGTAAAGTAATTGCAGCAGCAACAATAATTAATTGCCATCCCCAAAAGTGAATATTGCTTAAAAGGTCACTGAACATTCTGGCTTTACATAAACGCTGTAGCGAATAGTAAACACCCATAAAAACGGCATTTCCTACAAATGCAAAAATAATGGCATTGGTATGTAGCGGACGAATCCTTCCAAATGATGTGTATTGATTACCTAAATTAGCCGCGGGTTCGTAAAGCTGAATAGCTATTAGTAGGCCAACTAGCATTCCTACTATGCCAAAAACCATGGTGGCAATGGCAAAGTTTCTTACGATTCGATTGTCGTATTGAAATTTTTCTGTTTGCATATAATGTATGTTTATAAATTGAAACAAACGTACACCTAATGCAAATTAATGACCATGTAAAAGTTCAATTTTTGGCTTGAGAGTTTTTATATTTATAGGTGATCCAAGTCATAAAAACCACTTGAATTTTACAATTCTTTTTTTTCTGGTAGGGTACCATCATCAAAAAGAATTCGAACAGATGGAGTATAATCGTCATCTATTTGACCACTTTTTACCATCCAAATAAATGCAACTAAAAAGCCAAAGGCTAATATAAAACTGCATCCTATTAATACAAACATTATTTTCATTTTCTTTTTAGTTTATAGCCCATGGACCATAGACGATAGTAAAATTAGCTATGGTCTATCGTCCATTAACCATGGTCTTTATTTCATTTTCCTTGCTAATAAATACGTACTAATACTTGTAAATCCAATTACTGTAACTGAACTTATAGGCATTAATATAGCAGCTATTACTGGCGATAATGTACCACTAACAGCATAACTTAACCCAATTAAATTATACAACAATGATAAAGCAAAACTAACATATATAACCTTCATTGTATTTTTACAATATTGTAAATAAGCAGGTAAATATTCAAAATTAATAGCATCCATTATTACATCACTACTTGGTGAAAAACTAGCAGTATTTTCACTTAAACTAATACCAACATTTGCAGCTTTTAAAGCTCCTGCATCGTTTAATCCATCACCAACCATTATTACTTTGTTTTTGTTTCCTTGCAATGTGTTTATATAAAGTAATTTATCAGTAGGATTTTGTTTAAATAATAACTCTGATTGTGAAGGAAAAATAGTTTGCAAATAAGTTTTTTCTAACTCGTTATCACCCGATAATAAATGAAGGGAATATTTGTTTGATAAATTACTAATTACTTGCTTCAATCCCTTTCTATATTTATGGTTAATAACAAAACATCCTTTATATTCTTGATTTATTTTAATGTAAATTCTAGTATTTAAAAGTGAGTTTTCCTCTACTTTAATATTTAAAAAACTAGCGGAGCCAACTAGTACATTATATCCTGCAACATTTGCTTCAATTCCTTTTCCAGTTATTTCTTTAAAATTATTTAAAATAATATCAGAATTCATGTCTAAAAACTGTGCAATTAGTTTACTTAAAGGATGTATAGAATTTTGTGTAACAGAAAAAATAAGTTCCTTTTCAAATTCACTCAAATGATTACCAACAAAATTTATTTTTGAATCATTACTTTGGGTAATTGTTCCTGTTTTATCAAAAACAATGGTATTCATATTTGCAATATTTTCAACTACACTTGCCGATTTTAAATAAAATTTATTTCTACCTAAATTTCTCATTGCATTACCCAGGGCAAAAGGACTTGAAAGTGCTAAAGCACATGGGCAGGCTATAATTAAAACGGAAGTAAAAGCATGAATAATTTTGCTTATATCATATACCGCCCAAAAAACTGCGGCACTTAATGCAATAGCTAATAATGCAAAAGTAAAATACTTACTTACTTTGGTTTGAAAAGTTTCAACTTTACTGTTATTTTCCTTTGCAAAAATATCGTTATTCCAAAGTTGAGTTAAGTAACTTTGTTCCGTTAATTTTTTAACTTCTAACTCTATATTTCCACTGGTTTGTTTACCTCCAGCAAATATAATTTCGCCTAGCTCCTTTACTATTGGCTCATTTTCGCCCGATACAAAACTAAAATCAATATTTGCTTTTCCCTTTAATAAAATACTGTCTGTTGGAATAATTTCATTGTTTCTAATCAATATTCTATCACCAATCTTCAATTTATCAATGGCAACAGTTGTGTTTTTATTATGATGAATGGTAACTACAGAAATTGGGAAATACGATTTATAATCTCTTTCAAATGAAAGTGAATCGTATGTTTTTTGTTGAAACCATTTTCCGATCAATAAAAAGAAAATTAAACCTGCCAAAGTATCGCAATAACCTAAACCAGTATGTGAAAGAATTTCATAAATATTACGAATAAATAATACTACTAATCCCAATGCCAACGGAACATCTATGGTTATTAATTTTTTTCGTAAACCTTTAAATGCTCCAATTAAATAGTCTTGTCCGCTATATAAAAATGTTGGAATAGAAAGAGCTAAGTTTATCAAACCAAATGCAGGTGAAAGGTAATGCTTAGTGTTATTATCTAATCCAAAATATTCAGGAAAACTAACCAGCATGATGTTACCAAAACAAAAACCAGCCACACCAATTTGGAATAATAATTTTCTGTTTGGATTCAGGGGTTTTACACTATCAATATCACTCATGTTGAACGATGGCTCGTAACCAATACTTGCTAATAATTCTACTAATTGTCGGAGTGAAATTTTATTTATATCGTAAACAATAGTTGCATTTTTCTTTAAAAAGTTAACCCTAACAGCAACTACTCCTTCATTTATTTTATATAAATTTTCTAGTAAATAAATGCAACTACTACAATGAATATTTGGAATTTTAAATTGAAGGCGAGCAATTTTTGCATCAATATAATCAATAATTTTTGTTTGAATATTTGGATCGTCTAAATAAGCAAATTTGTTGCCAATACTTTGTTTTAAAGACTTTCCAGGTGTTTTTTCAATTGAATAATAAGAAGTTAGGTTATTGTCTGTTAATAATACAAAAACATTTTTGCAGCCATTACAACAAAAGGATTTTTCGGCAATTAGAATTTCATTTTCATCACAAAAATCGCCACAGTGATAACAAGATGTTTTGGCTTTAGGTTTTTTTATTTCTATCATTTTTTATTAAAAAATTATATCATAAAAATACTTCTATTTTCTTTCATAAAATACGATTTTTCGTTTTTCATCAAATCGTTTATGATATCTTTTCTATTGCTTCCAGCAACCAATAAAAAGTTTTCAAATTGATCTAATATACTAAACAATTCATCTTCATAGAACGCTGGATCAATTCGAGTAATTGAAAAATTTAAACGATAAGTTTTAATATAATTTATCAAAAATTTCTCGTCTTTATTTGCTTCAAAAGTTGATTTTACAATTAGTTGTAAAGTAGCATTTTTAGTTTGGTCACTAATTAAATAGGTAAATAATTTTATAGCTTCAAATGATGTTTTAGTTCCATCAAAAAGTAAAATAATATTTTTTAATTCGTATTTTTTTGAAGGTAATATAAGTAAAGGGCATTTGCTGTGTGATAATAATTTTTCAATATTATACTTACCGGTTTTAGTATGAAAATTTTTACTAATCCATTCTTTTCCTAAAATAAACAAATCATAATACATTGATTTTATTTCAAAAGTATTTATATTCAATTTGTCATTATTGAAAAGCACATCAATTTTTAAATTTAAATCACTGCATTTTTGAATAATACTTGTAATAATCTCATCATTATTTAATGGATTATCTCGCATAATATTTTCAATTATTTCTGTATAACTATATTGGCCAAATTCAATATTGTTATCTTTAAATAATTTTTCAATTCCGTTGTGGCTTATTCCCTCAATATAAGCACCCGTAGAATTTTTCAAAAATGCGGTGCTTAGTAATGTTTTACTTTGGTCAATTAATGTTGCTGCATTGATGTTATCCTCTAAAAGAATTAGCAAATTTTTGGACATAATATCTTTGATTAAACATTGATAAATTTAGTATTTATCAGTTTGTCAAATATATTTACAGCGCAGTTATTATTCAAATGATTACCCTCAACACATATAATGACTAATGTTCTTATTTAATTAAATAAAAGTCAAAATAAAATTTTGAATTACTTATTTTATTATTAGTTCTTCCTTTTCTTTTTTAAGTTTAATCTCTAACCAAAACGTTCCAAAAGGAATGAAAGAAACCAAAAAAGCAATCAATGTTTTTAAAAAACTCCATTTTAAAACAATAAAGGCTTGTAAAAGTAATATGCAATAAATTACAAATAAAACTCCATGTAGCCAACCAAAATATTTTACTGGTTCAGGAATATGAAGCATATATTTTAGCGGCATTGCTACAATCAATAAAACTAAATAGGAAATACCTTCGGTAAGAGCTATTATTCTAAAATTTTTAAGTACTTTAATTTTATTTGTCATTATTTTTTTTACTTATTCCGTTGTTTTATTATTAATCAAATCAAAATTATATTGCTGAATAATGCATTTTACATTACTGTCTAAATTTTCAATTTTGAGTTTATATTTTATATTTTCTAACTCATTTTTATGCATCAAACTATCGTGTTTTAAGTCAAAAAAACCAATGCCTTTTTTGCCATCAAAATGATATACGTAAGGCCATGAAATATATTGATAAAATCCATTTGTAAGCTGCATGGCCCAATTTGTTTGATTCACGATACTACCAAAACTAAAAAAAGGTTTTGAGTAATTTACATAGTTTAATACCATTGGCAATATATCTATTTGTTGAATGGTATTTTGGTTAATTTGAGGTTTTACCAAATTACTATTTGCACTAAAAACAAACATTGGAATTTCAAATTTCCCTTGTGTAGTTTGGTAATATGGCTTTTCGTTTTCTGCCGAATGGTCAGCAGTTACAATAAAAATAGTATTGTTATACCAAGGTTCTTTTTTTACTGTTGCAAAAAATTGTTGCAATGCAAAATCCGAATACTTAATAGTTCTATGAATAGGTAATGTTCCTTCTATAAATTTATTAGATAAATGGCTAGGAATGCTATAAGGATGGTGAGATGACAAAGTAAATACACTGCTAAAAAAAGGTGTTTTATTAGTGCTTAATTGCTTTGCAAAATAGTGCAAATAGGGTTCATCAAAAATGCCCCAATGCTTGTCAAAATCTGCTGGATTTGGATATTCATTTTTACCATAATAATTACCACCATTTGTGATAGCAGTAAAATTATCAAAGCTCATTGTCCCATTTTTTCCGCCATGATAAAAACTAGTTTGATAACCCATTTCACTTAAATATGACCCAATTCCTTTTAATTTATTTGCTTGATAATAACTATTTGGATAATCATTTTCCATCCAAGTTGGTAAAGAAGCCTCAATTGCAGGAATTCCCTCAATAGAACGTTTTCCATTTGCATAAGCATGGTTAAAAACCAAACTTTTAGTCATTAAAGAATCAATAAAAGGCGTATAACCTTTTCCATTATTATAATAACCAACATATTCTTTTCCCATGCTTTCAACGATGAGAATAACAATATTGGGTTTGCTATTTTGATTATTAAAAATGGTAAGATTTTTTATAGGTTTATAGTATTTTTCTAAGACAGCATTTGGAAAATAATTTTCTATTTTTAAACCAACTTGTTGCGTACTCACAATAAATTGGAATGGGGTATTTACAATTAATGGTACTAATTCTGCTCTACTTATTCTAGCAGCATCAAAAGTGCTAATTGGTGTTAAATTTACTCCACCTCTTGCACCCAAAAATGTGATTAAAGCAATGGGAAGTAATATTATAAATTCTGATTTATATTGCGAATATATATAGTTTATTTTTTGAATTTTATTTTTTGAATCTATTATTTTATAAAAATAAAATAGCATATATATTAATATTACTAATATTATAAGAATGTACCAATAATCTATCAAATAATTTTTCCATACACCACTTAATTCTTCAGCCATTTTTATTAATTCTAAACCAGAGCGTTTTCCAGAAAAGCGGTAGTATTCAGTATCAATTAAATTTAATAAAACGGCTAAGCTATTTACTATATAAAAATACCATTTTAAAAATAATTGGTATTTATTATTCTCTCTGAATTTAAATGGAATAACATGTAATAAAATGAGCAAGGAATTGGAATAAATAATGGCTGAAAAATCGAACAAAAGTCCAACATAAAAAGCAAATGCTAATTCACTACATTCAAATTGGTAAAAGGCTGGATTAAATATCAAAAATAGTATTCTGCAAATGCTGTAAACTACTAAAACCAACAGCATACGAAAAAACAATAATTTTTGAAAATATAATTTTTGGAACATTTTTGAAAATAAAACTTTTTGACTTATAATTTTGAAATTTAGGAATTTAGGAAGAAATTATTTTACTACACTTCCTAACTCAATGTCTTTTTCTGTACTTACATTATAGAGTTTTCCAAAATCATTTCCAGCCATTAGTAACATTCCTTGACTTTCAATTCCTCTTATTTTCCGAGGTGCTAAATTAGCAACTACTGTTACTAATTTCCCAACCAATTCTTCAGGTTTATAATATTCAGCAATGCCACTTAATATGGTTCGTTTTTCAAAACCTAAATCAACCGTTAACTTCAATAATTTATCGGCTTTTGGAACTTTTTCAGCTTCTAAAACTTTACCAACTCGCAAGTCTAATTTTTCAAAATCTTCGTAGTTAATATCAGGTTTTAATTCTGCTAAATTGTGAGTTTTTAAAGGCTGCTCTTCAATGGCTTTTTTTATTTCTTCTAAACGATTTAACTGCTTTTGAATTTCTTCATCTTCTACTTGTTTGTATAAAATTTCATGCTTGCCTAATTGATGATTTTCTAATAAAATAATTTCATTAAACAAATCATTCCAATTCATATTTTCATCTCCCAACATAGCTTTTAATTTATTGGCAGTGTGAGGCAAAAATGGTGTTGCAGCAATGGCTAACTTAGCACAAATTTGCAAAGCATCAAACATAATTTGTTTAACACTTTCAGCATCTGATTTGATAAGTTTCCAAGGTTCAGTATCGGCCAAATATTTATTTCCAGCTCTTGCAATATTAATAAATTCTGCTTGTGCATCACGTAATTTTACAGCGTCTAAATCTTCACGCATGGCATGCAAACTTTGTGCTACACCATCAAAACAAACTTGGCGACAAGTCAATAATTTTTCATCAGTTAAAGGAGTATTGATGACAGGAATTTTTCCTTCATAAAACTTATCGCTTAACACCAAAACCCTATTTATAAAATTACCAAAAATACTTACCAATTCACTGTTAATGCGAGTTTGGTAATCTTTCCAAGTAAATTCACTGTCTTTGGTTTCAGGTGCAATACTGGTTAACACATAACGCAATTCATCTTGTCTGTTTGGAAAATCTATTAAATATTCATGTAACCAAACTGCCCAATTTCTACTGGTTGAAATTTTATCACCTTCTAAATTTAAAAACTCATTGGCTGGAACATTAGTAGGTAAAATATATTTGCCATGAGTCATTAACATCATTGGGAAAATAATAGCATGAAAAACAATATTATCTTTTCCTATAAAATGAATCAATGCAGTGTCTTCATTTTGCCACCAATCTTCGAAGTGCGAAGTGCGAAGTGCGGAGTGCGAAGTTAAAAGAAATTCTTTTGTGGCACTGATATAACCAATAGGAGCATCGAACCAAACGTATAACACTTTACCATCGGCACCTTCAACTGGAACTGGAACGCCCCAATCTAAATCACGGGTCATGGCTCTAGGCTGTAATCCTTCCGTAAGCCAACTGCTACATTGCCCTTTGATATTGCTTTTCCAAGCATCAAAACGTTTAATGTATTCCTGAAATTGTGCTGATTGTTGAATGGTATCCATTGGTAAAAACCAGTTTTTAGTTTCCTTTAAAACTGGAGTTGCACCACTTAAAGCCGACTTAGGATTGATTAAATCTGTAGGACTTAAAGTAGTTCCACACTTCTCACATTGATCGCCATAAGCATTGTTGTTTCCGCAGCGTGGACAAGTTCCTGTAATGTATCTATCGGCTAAAAATTGATTGGCCTCTACATCATAATATTGATTGGTAATTTCTTCTTTAAAAATTCCCTTATCATATAAATTCCTGAAAAATTCTTGTGCTGTATCGTGGTGAGTTTTTGATGAAGTTCGGCCATAAAAAGAAAAATCAATGCCAAAATCCTTGAAAGCATTTTTCATAATGCCATCATATTTATCTACCACTTGTTGGGGTGTAATTCCTTCTTTTTTTGCTTTAATGGTAATGGGCACACCATGTTCATCGCTACCGCAAATAAAAATAACTTCTTTGCCTTGAGCTTTTAAGTAGCGTACATAAATATCGGCAGGAAGATAACAGCCAGCTAAATGGCCTATATGAACAGGTCCGTTTGCGTATGGCAAAGCTGCTGTTACTAAATATCGTTTGGGTTCAGTCATAATTAAAACAGGCGCAAATTAGCTTATAATTTTGCAAATAGAAAATGATAATTTATAGGTATCAATTTGAAAAACAAATCATGGGAACAAATACTTTAAAAATTTGCTACTATTGTAAAACAGTATCATGGGAAAATCTTTTATTGAAATTCAAAAAATAAGGCATATTTGGATCATCGTTTTAATGCTTTTTGTAAATGCTTTGGCCATTTTTCATTTTACTTTTGATTCAACAGCAATTGTTGCTTTTGCTCCAATATTAATAATTGTATTGGTTGATCTATTATTAATTTTTATTCAACTTAAAACCAATATCAATGAAACTGGAATTTCCTATCAATTATTTCCATTTCAATTAAAGGAAAAAATATATACTTGGGACGAAATAGCAGATGTAAATATTAGAAAATATTCACCCATTTGGGAATATGGCGGTTGGGGTTATCGATATAGTTTTAATAATGGAAAAGCATATAATATTTCTGGAAATATGGGCTTGCAATTGGTTTTAAAAAATGGCAAAAAAATATTGATTGGAACCAAAAAACCTGAAGAATTAGCCGCATTTTTGGAAAGTAATTTTCCTAAAAATTTAAAGTAAATTTTGCCAGAGGCTATAAACTGAAAGTACAAAAAAATATGAATAAAATAGAAGAATTTAACGCATACCGTGAAAAGATGAATGATAAAATATTAGGTTCTGAAAACTTAGTATTGAAACGATTATTTAATTTAGACAGTAACACTTATGCCGATGGTGCACTAACCAGCCAGGTAAAAGAAATGTTAGGCTTAGTGGCTAGTATGGTTTTACGTTGCGATGATTGTGTAAAATATCATTTGGGTAAATGCCATGAAGCGGGAGTTACAACCGAGCAAATGTTTGAAATTTTTGCCGTAGCCAATATTGTTGGAGGAACTATTGTAATTCCTCATACCCGCAGAGCTGTGGAATATTGGGAAGAATTGATTGGGTAGTTATTGAAAACTTAAATTCACATCCTTCTCCTACCAAAAATCATAGGTAAATTAAACAACAAATAAAATGCTGCCATGTAACCTATAAAATCGCCATGTTTGGTGTAAAAAGTAATTTCAGTATTTATTTTAACTTTTTTATTGATAACAATTGCTTCATCCCATTTGGTTTGTTGCAAGCTGTTTCCTTCATCGTCAATAAAGCCTGAAATTCCAGTGTTTGCTGAACGAGCCACGTATCGTCTGTTTTCAATAGCACGTAATTTTGCATATTCAAAATGCTGTTTGTAGCCAGGAGTATTTCCCCACCAACCATCGTTGGTAATTACACAAATAATGTTTGCACCCTTTTTTACATATTCAGTTACATATTCTCCAAACACACTTTCATAACATATTACGGGAGCATATTTAACATTATTTACATCTGAAAATATTTTTGATTCTTTGTCTCGACCTAAGCCACCACTAGTTCCGCCAAGGTCAATGACAAAGTTTTTTAGGAAACTAAAAACATTTACATAAGGCATATTTTCTACTCCGGGAACTAACTTACTTTTATGGTAAATTTCCCATTTTGGTGCCATGCTATTTTTAAAAAAAGCGGCATTAAAATAATCATAATACAAGTTAGTTTGATACAATCGTGCAGTTGGAGTAATGTCTTTTTCGTTGAAATAAAACTTATAAGAACTCGCACCAGTTAGTAAACTTAAACCTGCATGATTTTGAGTAAATGAATCTAATAAATTAATAGAGCTACTGTTATTTATATTTAGTTCATCTATGTCATCTTGAATGGCTGTTTCAGGCAAAATTATTAAATGGCTTTTAGGGGTTATTTTTGTTTGTGCCATTGCTAACATTTTTTCAGTTTGAGCCAAAGGAGTTAATCCGCCAAACTTATCTTTATATGGATCAATATTGGGTTGTATAATGGTTATTTCACTGTAATGATTTAATACTTTTTTTGGTGCATGCCTGTCGGATAAAATATAGAATGAAACGAACAGTGGAGCTAAAACATATATGAATAATTGATTGAATATTTTTTTGACAGGAATGGTTTTAAATTGTATGTAATAATTATATAATTTTAAACTCGCTACACTGGTAATTATAACCCAAAAACTACCGCCAAAAACACCTGTGAATTCATACCATTGAATTAATTTTGGCCATGCTGAAAACACATTTCCAACCACTAACCAAGGATAAGCAAATTGCCAATTGGTATGCAATAATTCCATACTAATCCACAATGCTATGAACAACCAATATTTTGGAATGCCTGTTTTTTTATTTACAAAGTAAAAAATTAGGAAAGGTATAATCATTAAAAAAGTATCGAAAATCCAAGCAAAAACTGCTCCACCGGGACTGGCATTCCAAATCCAATATGTAGTTAAAAAGTTAAGTGTAAAGCTGCTAATTGTTATAAATAAAAAATAAAAAAACCAGTGTTTTTTTGCTTGTCTTATTTCTTGTTCCATTAATAAAAACATAAAAAAACTGACTACAATTAATGGTGTAATGTTAAAAGGAATCCATGCCAAAGCAAAGCTAAAAGCACCGCCAATGCTGTAAAGCAACCATCTTAAATAATTATTTTTTACCATCTATAACAATCACAAATTCACCTTTAACAATATTATTTTCAAAATGAGTGAGTACTTCTTGAATCGTTCCATTTACAGTTTCCTCAAAAGTTTTGGTTAGCTCACGGCTTACACTTATTAGCCTTTCCGATCCAAAATATTCTATAAATTGTTTCAAGGTTTTTAGTAAACGATGTGGGCTTTCGTATAAAATAATGGTACGTTCTTCCTCACATAATTTCTTCAACATGGTTTGTCTTCCTTTTTTTTCAGGTAAAAAACCTTCAAAACAAAAGCTATCGGCAGGCAATCCACTTTTAACTAAGGCAGGAACAAAAGCCGTTGCCCCAGGCAAACAATCAACTTTTATATTATTTTTCAAACATTCACGTACCAATAAAAAACCAGGATCACTGATTGCTGGTGTACCAGCATCGCTCACCAAAGCAATATTTTTTCCGCCTAATATTTCATCAACATAACGCTGTAAAACCTTATGTTCATTATGCATATGGTAACTTTGTATTGTTTTTTTTATTTCAAAGTGGTTCAATAATTTAAGACTTTGGCGAGTATCTTCAGCTATTATTAAATCTACTTCTTTTAAAATACGAATAGCTCGAAGCGTAATGTCTTCCAAATTACCAATTGGTGTGGGAACAATATAAAGTATGCCTTGATTCATATTTGGCAAATGTAAGAAAAAGTGTGATAAACAGATATTTCAAAAATCAGTAAAATCAACCTATTCGCTATTAAGAGATTTTATTCTTAGTTAATGATTTTATTACAGGAATACTGGTGACAATGATGAATAGAATGATGATATAGTTTAAGTATTCAATGGCTTGTGGAAATATTTGTCCAATTTTAAAACCTGCACCACAAATTACTATAGGCCAAAGTATAGCACCAATAACATTATACATAAAAAAAATTATTTGATTTACCCTAACAATTCCTGCTAAAATAGGTGCAAATGTTCTAACAATGGGTAAAAACCTGCCTAGAATTAAGGCAATTCCACCATATTTTTTATAAAAAACTTCTGCTGTTTCAATGTATTTTTTCTTAAAAAAAATACTTTCCTTTCGTTGGTAAATATTATTACCTGTTCTCCACCCGAACCAATATCCAAAATAATAGCCTGCGAATGCTGCAATTGCAATTCCTACAATGAGTTTATACAATGAGATTTTTAAAACGGAGGTACATAATAAACCTGCTGTAAAAAGCAAAGAATCGCCAGGAAGAAAGAAGCCAAAAAACACACCATTTTCAAAAAATATAATGATAAGCACTAATGCAAATCCACCATATTCAATTAACTCTTGTGGTTTAAATAAATCCCAAAAACTATTCACTGTTTTTAATAATAAATTTTTTACGAATAAAGCCTTTTTATTATTTAAATCAAGTCATTAAAGTAAATTGGAAATTTGAAATTTAAAAAAACATGATTTGTTCCAATGCATTATCCAAAAACGATTCACTTTGCAAAGCATAATAATCGGTAAATGATTCCTTGTCAAATACATCAAAATCAAGTCTTTCTAACCTTAAAAATTCTAAGGCATTTACACTTTCTTCCATTTTACCGTTTACACTCAAGCCAATTTTAAATTTTTTAACCGTGTCGCCCACACAAAAATCTTTATTGGCTAACACAGGTTTTTGATAATAGGCCGCTTTTGTAAGCAAATGATTAGAAGATACGTAGTTATAAAAGTATAAATAGCTAATGTCTATTTCTTTATAAATTTGATTTATTTCTTCATCGTTTAAAGTTTGGAGGATAAACAAAATATTTGGTGCATGTTGATTCATGAAAAGTTCTACTTCATCTCTTTGTACAAAGTCCATTGTACTAAAATCAAGTCTACCAGCAAAAACAAAAAAGTATTTATCTGTGTCTACTTTTTTTATCAAACGTATTAAGGCAGCAATTCCTTCATTTTGTTCTACGCCTAATAAGCCAACAACTACTCGGCTTTTAGCCATTTCTTTAATTTGTTTACTGAAAACAGTGTCATTGTTTTGAATACTTACATTACTAATTTCAGGAAAAACCACCACTTTTTTATAAACCCTACTTTTTAAAGGTTCAGTAATAAAACGGTCTAAAACACAAACACCAACACAGTTATGGGAACGAAATAAATAATCTGGTTCTAAAAATTTAGGATCTACATTTAGCTTTAGTTGTTTCAATCTGTATGGTTTTGGATTGAAATAAATTCCACTCCATTTAAATTTAAAAATATAATTTAAAATAAACAAATGCATCGCACCGTGTATAAATGGATCAATAGGGGAGAAAAAAACAAAATCAACTTCGGCATTTAATTTTTTCTCTGCGATTTTTATTTTTCTTCTTACCGCTCCCCATCTTCCTAAAATTTCAAAATAATTAGGATTATTATTAGTAAATAATTTTTCGTCTAGGGGTAAAGCAGTAAAGTTAGATAAATATTTTGGTGCTTTTTTCTTAATATATTCTGAAATTTCATTAAATTCAGGGCTAATTACAATCACTTTTTTTCCTTTTTTTAATAAATTTTCGGCATAATAATTCAAATACGTAGCAAACCTACTACCCGAATAAGGAGAAATTAAAGCAATTGTTAAAATATTATTCAATTTTTTAGATTTTGAATCATCAACTACAAAAGTTCTGTTATTTTCTCAGTGTTTAGCCACAATATTTACACATAACAATTATTATTTAGCACTGATTTATATTTAATTGCTTTTTATCAATATTTTTTTTTTTTAAATGCTTTATATTTTGTAAAAAAAAAATACTTTTGCACTCCCCAAAACGAAAGTATTGGAAAATTGTCTGATGGTGTAACTGGCAACACAACTGATTTTGGTTCAGTAGAGTCTAGGTTCGAGCCCTAGTCGGACAACAATTTTAGTTTCAAAATATTCAATTAGCTTACTTAACTTGAGTTTGAGTAAGCTAATTGAATAGAAACACGATACATAAAATTCAAAACCATGGCAAACAATAACCAAGTAAAATTATTTTCAGGAACTAATTCGCGTTATTTATCTGAAAAAATTGCTGAATCATTCGGGCAGGAACTTGGTGATTGCACCACTACAAAATTTAGTGATGGCGAATTTCAGCCTAGTTTCAACGAAAGTGTGCGTGGTTGCGATGTGTTTTTAATTCAATCTACTTTTGCAAATGCTGATAATTTAATGGAATTGTTATTAATGATAGATGCGGCAAAACGCGCATCTGCTCATTATATAACTGCAGTAATTCCTTATTTTGGAATGGCTCGTCAGGACAGAAAAGATAAACCTCGTGTAGCAATTGGTTCAAAAGTAGTAGCAGATATGCTTACAGCTGTTGGTGCTAGTAGAGTAATGACAATGGATTTACACGCTCCACAGATTCAAGGATTTTTTGAAATTCCTGTAGATCACATGGATCCATCGGTAATATTTTTACCATATATTAAAAAATTAGCAAACGTAGGAAACCTAATCATTGCATCGCCAGATATGGGTTCTACAACCAGGGCAAGAACTTATGCAAAAGCATTAGGAATTGACATGGTAATTTGTGACAAGGAAAGACGCAGAGCGAATGAAATAGCTTCCATGACTTTAATTGGTGATGTTAGTGGAAAGCATGTGGTAATGGTTGATGATATCATTGATACAGGAAGCACTTTAGCTAAAGCAGCTTCATTAATGAAGGAAAAAGGTGCCTTGAGTGTTCGTGCATTTTGTACACATCCTGTTCTTTCAGGTAAGGCCATTGAAACTATTGAAAATTCTGTAATTGACGAATTGGTGGTAACTGATACCATTCCATTAAAAGTTCAGAGTTCTAAAATAAAAGTATTGAGTTCGGCAAATTTGTTTGCTGAAGCAATAAGAAACGTAAATGAACACGGTAGTATTAGTTCATTATTTGACTTACAAAAAGATTAATTAAATATAAACCAAAAAGCAAAATTAGTATCGGAAATTACGAAATGGGTTTTGCCACTTAAAAAAAACAAAAAGGAGAAACAAAAAGAATGAAAACTTTAGCAATGTTTGGTTACAAACGCAACGATTTAGGAAAAGCAGCTACTAAAGCTGTTAGAGCAGCAGGTAAAGTACCTTGTGTGCTTTATGGTGGAAAAGAACATATACATTTTACAATGTATGAATCGGATTTCAAACTTTTAGTTTACACTCCAAATACTTACAAAGTACAATTGGATATAGATGGAACTATTTTCAAAACTATTTTGAAAGATATGCAGTTTCACCCAGTAAACGATTCTATTAGACATGCTGATTTTTTAGAATTAAACGATAACAAAGAAATTGAAATATTAATTCCTATCAAATGTGTTGGTAATTCAGTGGGTGTTCGTCAGGGTGGTAAGTTAATGATTAAACAACAAAAATTACGTGTTAAAGGTTTACCAGGTAATTTACCTGAATTTATCGAAATAAAAATTGATGAATTAGAAATTGGTAAATCAATTGTTGTTAAAGAATTATCAGCTCCAAATATTGTATTATTAGATTCACCAAACAATCCAGTAGTGATTGTAAAATCAACAAGAGCAGCTGTTACAGCTTCTTCTGATGACGGGAAAAAGAAAAAATAATTCGTTAATAATTATAATCAATAAAAAACCCAAGTTTAAAACTTGGGTTTTTTTATGATGTTAAAGTTGATTAGTTAAGTTGATAGGATAATCAATCATATTCAGCATTTCTATTTTAGCAATCCGCACTTTTTTTAGTCTTCGTAAAAGTCAATTAGTTCTGCAAAATAAGTATAATCCCAACCTTCACAAATATCTTCAAAGGCATCATCAGGTATGTTTACATGGCGTAATTCTACTGAAGTACCTTGTTTGTGTTCATGCAGTTTAATGGTAACTATTGATGGGATTTCAGCTTCGTCTTCACCAAAATACCACTCTTGAACAATTTTTTTATTGGTTTCAAATTCAATATTTTTTCCAATAATACTACCATCCCACATAGAAAATTCAGTTCCTGGTTCAGCTACCATTTCGGCTTTATCGCCTGTCCATAGCATAATGGTAGATTCTAAAGTAAGTGCTAAATATACTTCTTCGGGTGATGCTGAAACAATATAATAATTTTTGTAATCTTTCATTATAAGTGTAATATGTGTTTAATAATTAAATTAGGTAGGTCTATAAAATACAAAAGCGGACGCTCTTGCACGCGTCCGCATTCTGTGTAATCAATTAAATTTTCTCTTACTTGCAATAAGAGATTCACCTAAATGTTTATGACAACAACCTTAATTTCTTTTAGTTGTTACTGTTATTTAAGTCAAACGAAAGTGTAGTAGTAGATTCTATATTTTTTACTGCTACAGGTATTGAAACTAATTCATCAATTAAGCTTGGAGCTACATTTGATTCTTTAGGTTCTACTTTTTTGTTACTTAATGCGGGTGCAGCTGGTTTTGCCTTACTCACTACTTCTGGGGTAACAGTGCCCATACCATATATTTCTAATTTATTTTCTTTAACAAAAATTCCTAATGCAATTGCACCTTTGATTGTGGTAATATTTATTTCTATTTCCCACTCATCTATACTTATTGCGCGAGGATTAGCACTAAAACTCAATTTTTGTTCCACACAATAATCTAATACTATTTGAATGTTTTTGCGTTTTGTTAAAATGATTGGTTTATCTTCTGTCTTATTCATCAAAATATTGTTTTTTTTGGTTGCAATTTAGGCATATTCATACTTTTTATGATACAAAACCACCTTATTTTTTTATCATTATTACGTGTATTGCTAACAATCAGACTAATAAAGTTTATAACTTGTGGAAAAGTCAGTGTTTACTAACATTATTTTTAACTACGCGCTTAATGTTTGATATACAGTAAACTATGGAATTATCAAATGGAATTAAAATGTCAAACTAAAGTTAAAATCAAAATTTGTCCAAATATTTAGTTAGTTAACATGCTAATTTTAACAAAAAATTATTATTAATATTTAATTCATCAATTTAAAAAGAATATTTTATGAAAAACCTTTTTAAATTCTAGTATTTTCGCATTTCATTATTTGTTTATGAATTGGATAAAATTTATAACTTTTTTCACCTTAATATTATGCTCCAATTTGCTGCAAGCACAAGATGGTGAAAATACAGATTCTACTTTAGAAGAAGATGAAAGCAGGCCTGCTAAGGTTTTACCAGACGATAAATATAAACTTGGAATTAAACTGGGTTGTCAATTTAGCACTTTAACAGGAGAGGAGAATAGTAATAATACTTCAAATTTTGGTTTAAATGGCGGTGTTTACATACGCAGAAAATTTAAAAGTGAAAAGTTGGGCTACCAAATTGAATTAAATGGAAGTTTTAGAGGAAGTAATTTTACCCCAAAAGACAATGAATACAGTGCCATAAGATTATTTTATTTAGACATGCCTTTGTTATGTTTTATTAATTTAACAAAAGATGAAAACCATAAAATACTTTTTGGCCCTCAGTTTTCCTATTTACTTACTTCATCTATTTACAAAGGTCAATTTTTAGATAGGTATGACAGCATTCCAAATTTAAATAAATTAGATTTGTTGGCTTCTGTTGGTTATCACTTCCGAATGGGTCATGTAAGTTTGCAAACCATGCTTAAATATGGTTTTATAAGTATAAACAATGGTATACTTCAAGGAATTAAACCAACAAACACGGGTAAAAGCATGAACAATTTTATATTTGAACTGAATTTTTTATTTTAAAAAAACAATATTTCACATTGAGAAGACAAGAACTAATATCAGAAATCAAATCAAAGAAAAGCTTTTTATGTGTAGGCTTAGATACTGATTTAACAAAAATTCCAAAGCATTTATTAGCCACCGAAGATCCAATTTTTGAGTTTAATAAAGCCATAATTGAAGCTACAAAAGATCATTGCGTAAGCTATAAAATAAATACTGCATTTTATGAAGCAGAAGGTATAAGCGGATGGCAGAGTATGGCTAAAACATTGGCTTTAATTCCAAGCAATATTTTAACAATAGCAGATGCAAAACGTGGTGACATAGGAAATACAAGTAATATGTATGCAAAAGCATTTTTTGAAAAAATGAATTTTGATGCCATTACCCTTGCACCTTACATGGGAAATGATAGCTTAGCGCCATTTTTTGAGCATAAAAACAAATGGGGAATTGTTTTGGCGTTAACCAGTAATGCTGGTAGT
>CANGPW010000032.1 GCA_947456185.1 Bacteroidota bacterium
AAAAATATATGTCGATTACAGCAGCAGATGTAAACAAATTACGCCAAATGACTGGTTCAGGAATGATGGATTGTAAAAAAGCTTTAACTGAAACCAATGGTGATTTTGAAGCAGCAGTTGATTTATTACGTAAAAGAGGAGCTAAAGTTTCAGCTGCTCGTGCAGATAGGGATGCTAAAGAAGGTGCAGTGATTGCAAAAACTACAGCAGATAAAAAATTAGGAGTTATTATTCACTTAACTTGTGAAACTGATTTCGTTGCAAAAAATGAAGATTTCGTTGCTTTTGCAAATCAAATTGCTGATTTAGCCCTAGCTAACAAAGCAGCTAACGTTGATGCTTTAAAAGCTTTAACAATGGATGGTTTACCATTATCAGAAAAATTATTAGAGCAAGTTGGTAAAATTGGTGAAAAAATTGATGTAATCAATTATGTAATCATGGAAGGTGAAAATATTGTTCCTTATATTCATGCTGCTAATCGTTTAGGCGTTTTAGTTTCATTAAACAATGCTGCTAGCGATGCAAATTTTGTAGCTGGAAAAGATGTTGCCATGCAAATTGCAGCAATGAATCCAATTGCATTAGATAAAGATGGCGTGGATGCTTCTATTATTGAGCGTGAAATTCAAATTGGAAAAGATCAAGCCATTGCCGAAGGTAAACCAGAAGCCATGTTAGAAAAAATTGCTCAAGGTAAATTGGGTAAATTCTATAAAGACAATACACTTTTAAATCAAGAATTTGTAAAAGATAGTTCTAAAACGATTACACAAATGTTAGATAGCATAGAAAAAGGCTTAACAGTTAAAGCTTTCAAGCGAGTAGCACTTGGTTAATAAAATCTTTAAAAGTCCCTCACAAGGGACTTTTTTTTTGCACTATTATTGCAATTAATAAATAATTGTTAATTTTATAAAAATATTCAAAATGAAATATAAACGCGTACTCTTGAAATTAAGCGGTGAAGCCTTAATGGGCGACCAACAATATGGTATTGATCCTAAAATATTAGAACAATATGCCCGTGAAGTAAAACAAGTTGCCGATATGGGTGTAGAAGTTGCTGTGGTGATTGGTGGTGGAAATATTTTCAGAGGTGTTCAAGGTGTGGCTGGAGGAATAGTTGACAGGGCGCAAGGCGATTATATGGGAATGCTTGCAACTGTTATCAATGCAATGGCTTTGCAAGGTGCTTTTGAAAAATATGGTATCAAAACAAGGTTACTTTCTGCCATAAAAATGGAACAAATTAGTGAACCTTTTATTCGCAGACGTGCCATCAGACATTTAGAAAAAGGCCGTGTTGTAATTTTTGGTGCGGGAACTGGAAATCCATATTTTACCACAGATTCAGCGGCTTCATTAAGGGCAGTAGAAGTGGGTGCGGAGTTAGTTTTAAAAGGAACTCGTGTAGATGGAATTTACACTGCCGATCCTGAAAAAGATAGCAATGCTACTAAATTTGATACCATTAGTTACCAAGAAGTTTACGAACGCGGTTTAAACGTAATGGACATGACTGCAATTACGCTTTGTCAAGAAAATAAATTAGCAATTGTAGTTTTTGACATGAATAAAGAAGGCAACTTTTTAAAAGTTTGTCAAGGAGAAACAGTTGGAACTTTAGTTTGCTAAAATCATTTATTACACATGTTTTCACAGTTATTAGTTGATTTACAAAATGGAAATAAACGTGCTTTAGCTCGCGCCATTTCATTAGTAGAAAATAACAGTGAAGGCTATGAATCATTGTTAGAAGGAATAAATTTTAACAAAAAAGTTCCAATTATTGGTGTTACAGGCCCACCTGGTGCGGGGAAAAGTACTTTAATCAATGCGTTTGCAAAACATTTATTAAGCCAAAACAAAAAAGTAGCCATCATTGCCGTTGACCCAAGTTCGCCTTTTAATAAAGGTTCATTAATGGGCGATAGATTAAGAATGGGCGAACATTTTTTAAATCCCAATATTTTTATTAGAAGCATGGCCACCCGAGGAAGTTTGGGTGGTCTTGCTCCTAAAATATTTGAAGTAGCTGATTTAATTCGTGCGGCTAATTTTGATTATATAATCATTGAAACTGTTGGTGTAGGCCAAAGTGAAGTGGAAATTGCTAGTTTAGCCGATACCACTGTTTTGGTTTTAGTACCTGAAGCTGGCGATGATATTCAAACCATAAAAAGTGGTGTAATGGAAATTGCCGATGTTTTTGTTTTAAATAAATCGGATAGAAGTGGTGCTGAAACTTTTTATAAAAATTTGTGTGCATTAACGCATAGTAATGCTACCAACGATTGGGAAACGCCTGTTGTAAAAACCATTGCTCACAAATATGAAGGAATGCAAGCATTAGAATTGGCAATTTTTAAACATCAACATGCCAATCATTTATTTGATAAAAAGAATTTATTATTGGCTGAAAAAGCGGTGATGTTAATTAAAAATCAAAGAGTTAAAGATTTGAATTTTGAACAGATTTTAAATGAACTCCAAGAAATGAGCAATCAGCAAAACTTTAACATCTATCGTTATGTTAAAAAGTATACAAACTAAATATTTTAAATGAACATAGCAATCATCAGTGGCTCGGCCAGAGCAAATAATAATACTTTACGCGTGGCTAAAGCCATCCAATTGCATTTAATAAACTTGAATCATTTTAGCAATATAGTTGATTTTACTTTTTATGATCTACCATTAATTAATCAAGGAAAAGTAGATGAAAATAATTTAACTACTTTTCAGGAAAATTTGATAACTAATTGGCGAAATGCCGATTTGATCATTACCATTTCGCCAGAATATAATTGGAGTGCAACACCTGAATTATTAAACATGTATAATGCAATAGGAGTAAAGGATTTTATTGATTTATTCAACGAAAAAACTTTTGCATTTGTTGGTGTTTCATCGGGAAAAGGAGGTAAAATGCCTTGCTTACAATTGTCACAAGTAGTTGGTAAATTAGTGAGTTTTAGTAACAGTTATTCCTTCATTTCACCTAAAATATTTGAATCGCATTTTACAAAAGATGTATTAGATGAAAATGGAAATTCTTTAGGAAATGCAATGTACGACAAAGGACTTTTGGATTTTATAAACTATAATTTGAATGTGGCTGAACGCTGGAAAAAAGCGTAATTTCAGATTAATTAGACAAAAAAATAAATTTAAAAAATTATTTTTTTAAAAGTTTAATTATTTCTTTTTGATTTTCCAAAATAGCTTGTAAAATTGCTTGGGTATCTTTTAATTTTGGATCATTAAAAAAATCAACTAAACTATGGTCTTGTGAATTTGTATTATTGTAAATATTAAAGGTATTTGTGTCTTCATAATCCTCAATATCAGGAATACTTACTCCTAGACTATCACTAATCGTTTTTAAATTTTCATAACTAATATCCACTTCATTTCTTTCAATTCTTCCAATTGCTTGTTTGGTTAGCCCAAGTGCATCTGCTAATGCTAAAACACTAATTCCTTTTTTCATTCTGATAGATCTAATTTTATGTCCAATCATTTTAACAACTTTGTGTTGCGAACATACAACAAAGGGTTGTTATATTTTAATTTAAATTAAAATAATATTGTTTTTCACAATTTAAATAAAATGTAAAATGACAAAATCAAAAAAAATTATTACTCTTGCAATTATGGTTGCAATAGCTTCTTCAAATTTATTTTTTGCATGTAGTAAGTCAAAGCAAGAATCAAAAGAAAACACAAATGTTTCTGCTAAATTTGAGTCTCCAACATTATCAAGTAATCAACAATTGAAATTAGATGAATTTAGTACATTATCTGCTAATTTTCTCAATGAATTAAACACACTCAGTAAAGTAAATTTTTGTTCTTTTAAAAAAATTGTCGAGTCAACTAGAACAAGTGCTGAAAAAACTAAAGCTTTATCAGCTCAAATAGGTCTATCAAATGTATATTTAAAATTGAACGAACTAAAAGACTATGCACTTACAAGTAATCCCAATGATTTTATTACAAATACAGAATCAAATCAATATTTTCTTCAGCAGTTAAAAGTAAAAACAGGTTTTTTAGATGTAGCTGCTATTGCTGGAGGTGGTCCTGATTGTAGGGCTTATCTAGCTGCACATGATGCATGTTCTTTTAACTGGGGAATTTGTATGGCAGCAGTTTTTTTAGCAGGACCTGAAGCATGGATACCTGGAGTTTCACTTTGTTCTGTTGCTTTAATGGGTTGTTGTAATTCAAATGATAAATCAAATCCTGCATGCGCTAATTTATATAAAGGTACAGTTCTTCCCAATATTCCTAACAAAAGTGGTAATCTATATGATATATGTAACTAATGAAGTATTCTAAAAAACAACTATTAATATCTGCAAGCTTTATAGTTTTTGCTGTATTCGTTTATTTTTTTCATCCCGAACCTAAATGGACTAATTTGTTTATCATTCTAATTTTAACTGCTTTAGTTTTTTATGCTGGTTTTGAAATATATTCAAAAACTAATAATGGAAGCGTAACTTCTAATGAAGTTAATCATAATAAAATTAGCGTTCCAATTATTATCATTTATTTGTTGAGTCTCATAACTATGATTACTTGTTTAATCTATTTTATAAATAAACTATAGTTATTTAGCTTTAAAACTTAAAATCACAATGAAAATAAATTTCATTGTGATTTTTTTATTTTTTCCTATTCCATCTATATATAATTCGATAATCGGTAAAGTTAGCATTTTGGTTATTGGCAAATAATGAAACACCTACGCTCCAATTTTTATTTATTTTATATACAAAGGTATGCCTGTGGTAAATCCAGTTAAAATAAAGCACTTCTTTGTATAAATACACCCCAAAATATTGTCCCCAAGTAAATCGGTGGAATAAAAACTCGTGTCCAATTAAAGAACCAACTATCAAATAATTTAACGAATCACGTTTATCAAACCACATTCTATATTCAATTGATTTATCGTTAATTAATTCCCCTCCAACCGCCAAAGCATGCGCTTTTTTTATGCCAAACGGATGATGATAACTCACTGCAATTCCATTTACCCAAAAATATTTATCCAAACTTATTGGTGTATTTTTATAAGTTGCATAAGCCGCTATTTGCCAATTATTTTTGCTTTCAAATGGTCCGTTTCTTCTCTTTAAATCTAGTGGTTTTGAAACATTTGGCGCAATATTAATTTGATAGGATAAAGCTGCTGTAAAAAAATTCACACCTAAATTAGGACTTTTGGTCCCACCATTTGAAAAATGATTCAGCATTACTTTGGCGCTTATTTCATTTGCATCATTTATTTTATAATTAGCAACTAATCCCAAACCTAAATAAAAATTAATATAACTGCTAAACGACCTGTTTAATGGATTTGAAATTATGTGATACGGATTATTTACAAAATTAAATCCACCATTTGCTTTGACTGTAAAATTAAGTTTTCTAGTTTTGATGAAAGTAGATTCTAAAGTGTAAAATGCATTTACATTGTTTCCGAAAATTACATTGTCAAAATAAAAATAATTGATTCCAAATCCTGTTAAAAAACCTTTTTTGTTGAAGTGACTATCAAAAGTATCGTTGCGTTTTCGAAGTAATTCAAGCTCTAAACCCAATACCAATGCATTTTTTGAATGTTCTGCACTTGCCGTATGTGCCCAAATGAAACCTTTATGTAAGTTTGTTCTTAAAAAATAGGTAGTTTTTTTATATATTAATGAGTCATTGTTCGCAAAGCAAAAATTAGAAAATAATATTAGAAAATAAAGACTAATTATTTTGACCATTTTTCCTTTTTAAAATATAATAAACGGGGACTCCTAATAATACCAGACATAAGCCAGAAAAGGCAAAAGCTGTTTTAAAAATCAATAAACTTACGCAAATGATGATTGCCATAATGATGTATGCCGCAGGCAAAATTGGATAAGCAATTACACGATAAGGTCGTTCAGCATTTGGCAATTTTTTTCGTAAAACAAATACAGCTCCTACAGTTAAAATATAGAATATTAAAACTGCAAAAACAACATAATCTAGCAAGTCGCCATAAGAACCCGAAATCACTAAAATACTTGCCCAAATTCCTTGGTAAATCAATGATTTTTGTGGCGATTGATGTTTGTTTAATTCGCTTGCTTGTTTAAAAAACATTCCTTCATCGGCCATTACTTTATAAACGCGTGAACCACTTAAAATGATTCCATTTACACAACCAAAAGTTGATACCATAATTAACACTGCCATGATAATTGCACCGTTATCGCCAAATACTTTTTGTAATAATAGTGTACCAACCCTGCTTTGCTCAGCATGTTGAATTTCGGAAATAGAAAGCGCATTGATATAAATAAAATTGATCAATACATATAAAAACAAAACACTTCCTGTTCCAATTAATAACGATAAAGGTAAATTTCGCTTAGGATTTTCTATTTCGCCTGCAGTAAAAGTAATGTTGTTCCAAGCATCGGCACTAAAAATAGAGCCTACTAATGCTGCCGCAAAAATGCCAATGTTAAAGGTTAATGGAGTGGATAATGTTAATGTAGTTGATAAGTTTTGAACTGGTGCTAATACTTGATTATTGGTTAAAATAAAATACAAACCAGCAAAAATTATGAATAACAATGAAGCAATTTTAGCAATGGTAAAAACGTTTTGAAGCAAGGCTGCATGTTTTACTTTTCCAAAATTGAAAATGGTTAAGAGTGTTATTAATACAATGCCTAACAATTGCGCAGCACTAATATTTAAAGTATAAGAATTGGTAATTATCCAAGAAAATAGAATATTTTTTTCGCTAAAAACCGGAAAAATAACGCCTGTAAATTTTGCAAACCCCACAGCCACGGCTGCAATGGTTCCTGTTTGAATAATGGTAAATAATGTCCAGCCATACAAAAAACCAAATAATGGGGAATAGGCTTCTTTTAAATACACATATTGCCCGCCAGCTTTAGGCATTAATGCAGCTAATTCTCCATAACTTAAAGCAGCAAATATGGTAAGAATTGCAGTTACAACCCAAGCTAAAATGAGCATAGTTGGCGTTCCTATTTCGGTAAGCATTCCGGCTGAAACTATAAAAATTCCTGAACCAATCATGCTGCCCATAATGAGCATGATGCTATCTAATAAATTTAGTTTTTTATTCATTTATAAATCATTGATTGGAAAATCAACGGTCAATTATAAATAAAAAGGAGGGGAATTTGAATTTTATTATTGAATAATCGTTGGTAATGTCGAGGGATAATTTTTCTCGCAAAAAGTCAATATGAAATGACGTTAAGTTTGGTCATTCAGAAGTAACGCTCTAGCGTTACACTTTCCATATCGACCAATTTAGCTAATGGAGAGTCATTTATTTTTTCTTCTTCCTTAGATGAAAAAGAAACAAAAAATCAAGGCAAAAAAATGCTTCAACGCACAAAGCCAAGGCTGGCCCGCTTTTTTGCCGACCCCACCCGCATCGTTATAGGAAAAATTGAAATACAATTTAGTTTTCTTGAACTTAAGCTATGTTTTCTATGAATCTATGTGGTTTCATTTTGCTAAAAAATAGCTTGTTACTCAAAACGTCAATGGTAGCGAAGTAGAGACACTGCAATTGCCTTGGCACAATTTTCACCATCCATGGCGGCACTTACTATTCCGCCTGCATAGCCCGCACCCTCAGCACAGGGATACAAACCTTTTATTTGAATATGCTCAAAAGTTTCTTTGTTCCTTGGTATGCGAACTGGTGATGAAGTGCGGCTTTCGGTAGCTAATAAAATGGCTTCGTTACTATAATAACCATTCATTTTTTTTCCAAAAGCTTTCATGGCACCTTGCAAACTTTTTGCCACAAAACTGGGCAATATTTCATTTAAATTTCTACTTACCGTTCCCGGTAAATAAGAGTTATTGGGTAATGTAGATGATGATTTATTATTTACAAAATCTATCATGCGTTGGGCAGGTGCTTGCAAGGTTTGATTGCCTTGTTCAAAACAATTTTGTTCCACCATTTTTTGAAAATACATGCCGGCCAATGGTCCGTATCTTTCAAATTCTTTAAAATCTTCTGCATTGATTGAAACCACCATTCCCGAATTAGCAAATGGATTATTTCGTTTAGAAGGACTCCAACCATTTACCACTATTTCGCCAGGTGCAGTCATGGCAGGTGCAATAATTCCACCCGGACACATACAAAAACTAAACACGCCACGGCCATTTACTTGCTCCACCAAACTATAACTTGCCGCTGGCAAATATTCGCTTCGTTGTGTTCCGCAGCGGTATTGAATGCTGTCAATTAATGCTTGTGGATGTTCCACCCGAACGCCTAATGCAAATGGTTTGGCTTCTATCATGATTTGTTTGCGGTGCATCAATTCAAAAATATCTCGTGCGGAATGACCCGTTGCTAAAATCAATAGTTGACAGTTGATAGTTGTCAGTTGATTGATGGTTATTCTTTTTATTTTATCACCTTCAATTTCTATATCGGTGAGTTTGGAGTTGAAATGAATTTCGCCTCCGCAACTAGTAATTGTTTCCCTGATTTTTTCAATAATATGTGGCAATTTATTGGTGCCAATGTGCGGGTGACTTTCGTATAAAATACTTTCATCGGCACCATGGTAAACCAATAATTTTAAAATGCGGTTTACATCGCCACGCTTGGAAGCACGTGTATATAATTTTCCATCGCTATAGGTTCCTGCGCCACCTTCACCATAGCAGTAATTGCTTTCAGGATTTACCGTATTATTTTTGGTAATATTGGCTAAATCACGTCTGCGTTCTTTAACGTTTTTTCCTCGTTCAAAAATAACAGGTTTTAAACCTAATTCTATTAATTGCAAAGCAGCAAACAAACCCGCAGGACCCGCACCAATAATGGCCACTTCTTGCGCATTGCTTACATTTTTAAAATCAAATTCAATGATTTCTTTTGCAGGATTTTCGTTGATAAAAACCTCAACAGTTAGGTTAATTCTTACTGGTTTTTTGCGTGCATCAATCGATTTTTTTTGAAACACCATACCCGAAATTTCATTGGCAGCAATGCCATGGTATTTACTGATGAATTTTTTGATGCCTTCGGTATGGCCTAATTCTTCTGGTAATCCAGTTAGTTCTAGTGTTTTTTTCATAGTTAGGTTTTTATCCTAAAATAGGTTTGCAATGATATTGAATTAATAATTTAGATAATTATAATTTTTTTTGCTAGCTGCCAGCAGCTATTTTAACTAAACAAATTATACACCAAAAAGCTACTTCCGTAAGCCAAAGCAGTTAAATAAATAAACTGAATAATGGGCCATTTAATGCTATCCGTTTCTTTTTTTACAATAGCTACTGTGCTCATACATTGCAAAGCAAAAGCATAAAAAATAAGCAGCGATAAAAACGTGGCAGTATTATAACTTGGCTTTCCTGTTCGTGGATTTATTTCGGCCATCATTTTGGTTTTAATATGTCCAAAACTATTGTCACCATCATTGTTTACACTGTAAATGGTATTCATAGTTCCAACAAAAACTTCGCGGGCTGCCATAGAGGTAAGTAAGGCAATTCCTATTTTCCAATCAAAGCCCAAAGGACGAATGATGGGTTCTATTAATTTGCCAAATTCTCCTGCATAGCTTGCTTCTAGTTTTTGAGAATTCATTTGTAAACTCAACTCCTTTTTTACTATTGCTGAAGTGGTGTCGTTATTTATAATGGCAGTATATTTTGTTTCTATGTTTTGAATATTTGATTGCGGTCCTGTAGAAGCCAAAACCCAAAGAATAACAGAAACTGCTATGATTATTTTTCCCGCACCAAATACAAAAGCGCTTCCTTTTTCATAAATGGTAATTAACAAGTTTGAAATTAAGGGAACTTTATAGCCCGGTAATTCTAAAATAAAGAATGTTTTTTCTTTTTGTTTGATAAAAAATTTAAACATCCAAGCACTCATAATGGCGGCAAAAAACCCAATCAAATACATGAGCATGAGTATTAATCCATGCACGTTAAACGGACCCCATTTATCGGTATCTTTTAGTAACATACTTATTAATAAAGTGTATACGGGTAATCGTGCAGAGCAACTCATTAAAGGAGTTACTAAAATGGTAATCAAACGTTCTTTTTTGTTTTCAATGCTACGCGATGCCATGATACTTGGAACAGCGCAAGCCATTCCACCAATTAATGGAACAATTGATTTTCCGTTCATTCCAAAAGGGCGCATAATTCTATCCATGATAAAACCAACACGGGCCATGTAGCCCACGTCTTCTAAAATGGCAATGAACAAAAACAGTAAAATAATTTGTGGTAAAAAAATTAAAACACCGGTTAATCCTGCTAAAATTCCATGTACTATTAAATCGTTTAAAACGCCAGCTGGTAATGTATTTTGAATATAATCTGTAAATATTTTTAAACCATATTCAATCCATTCTTTTGGGTATTCGCTCCAGCTGAACATGGCTTGAAAAACCATTAAAAGTAGCACTAAAAAAATAGAAATTCCATAATAACGATGCGTCAATATTTTATCAACTTTGGCAGTAATGGAGGCTTTTAATTGTGTGATATTTTTGATACGCGCATGTTTTACCGCTTCATCTATAATTTGATAACGAGTTAAAACTTCGTCTTCTTGAAAACCTATGCTATCAAATTCATATTTGTTAAATATTTCATTCAGTTTGATTGCTTTTTCTGTTAGTAAATTAGATGCGTTAATTGAATATTGTAAAGCTGAATATTTGTTACGTTTATCGTTTATGGTAGCAATTTCATCGAGTAGTTGCGAATTTACTTTTTCTAAGCTAAAAAATTGAGCCGTAATCCTTGCTTTTTCATCCAATAAAATTGCTTTTATTTTTTCAATGCCTTCTTTTTTTCGCGCATTGATGCAAATAATTGGAACTTTAAGTTTCTCTTTCAGTTTTTCTATATCGTATTTGATGCCCCTACGTTCGGCTACATCAAGCATATTAAGTACCAAAATAACCGGAACTTCTAAGTCGGCTACTTGGGTAAAAAGTAATAAATTTCTTTTTAAATTGCTGGCATCAGCTATAAAAATAACCAAATCGGGATAGTAGTTTTCCGATTTATTTCTGAGAATATCGTAAGTAACTAACTCATCAGCACTTTTAGGGTAAAGGCTGTAAGTACCTGGCAAATCAATGATATTCGCAGTTTTAGAACTACTTAATTTAAAGGAGCCAGTTTTCTTTTCAACGGTTGTGCCAGGAAAATTTGAAACCTTATGGTTCAAACCTGTTAATGCATTAAACAAACTGGTTTTACCACAATTTGGATTGCCAACAAGCGCAACTGTTATTTCTTTTTGTTCCAATTAATCTACTAATTTAATTTCTATACATTTTGCATCTTGCATGCGCAAACAAACTTTACTTTCACTCAAATTGATGGCTATTGGATCGCCAAAAGGAGCTACGTTTGAAAGCGCCACTGTTTCACCTGGTAATATTCCCATTTCAAAAAGTTTGAGCGCTAACAACTGCCCATTTACTTTAGTTATAATGGCTTTTTTTCCAAAATTTAACTGTGTAAGATTCATCATTTGGCTGCAATTTAGAATAATTCTACTCATGTTTCTAATTTCTGATAAATGTTTTAGAAAACCTTTGGCTTTTTCATGTGGTTTAAATAAAGTTGAACCAACCTAAAAAATTAAATTTATTAGCACAAATTATTTTATCATTGAAAAATAATACATTTTTGCTCATAATAGAAAACACCATTAATTGAAAATAGCAGTAAACACTCGGTTTTTGTTAAAAAACAAATTAGAAGGATTTGGACATTTTACCAATGAAACTTTAAAACGGATGGTATTTAACAATCCTGAGGTTCAGTTCTACTTTTTATTTGATCGTGCTTTTGACCAAAGTTATATTTATGCAAAAAATGTAATTCCAGTTGTTATTCCTCCACCTGCTAGGCATCCAATTCTTTGGAATATTTGGTTTAATATTTCAATTTATTTTTGGCTTAAAAAATACCAACCTGATTTATTTTTAAGTCCTGATGGTTTTGCAAGTTTAACTACAAAAACCAAACAGTTAAGTGTTATACACGATTTAGCCTTTGAACATTTTGAAGATGGAATTCAACAATCGCATTTGAAATACATGCGAATAAATTCACCCAAATTTGCCAATAAAGTGAATAGAATTGCTACTGTTAGTCAATTTTCAAAAAATGATATTATTGATAAATATAAAATAAATCCTGCTAAAATAGATGTAGTTTACAACGGTGCAAACAATTTATTTCAGCAAATTTCAATAACTGAAAAAGAAGAAATAAAAGAAATATATAGCCAAGGATTTAATTATTTTTTATACATAGGTTCTATTCATCCTCGTAAAAATGTTGCTCGTTTGCTACAAGCATTCGATTCATTTAAAAGTCAAACAAACAGTAATTACAAATTGGTATTAACAGGTAGAATGGCATGGAAAACTGGTGCTGTGAGCAATGTTTTTAACCAAATGAAATTTAAGAATGATGTAATATTTACAGGTTATTTAAGCAATGAAGATTTAGCAAAAATAACTGCTACAGCTTTTGCGCTGTGTTATGTTTCATTGTTTGAAGGCTTTGGAATTCCAATTATTGAAGCCATGAAATGTGGCGTTCCTGTTATCTGCAGTAATACTTCATCCATGAAAGAAATAGGCGAGGGCGCCACTGTTCAAATAAATCCTAATAGCATTGAAAGCATTACTTATGCAATGGTTTTGTTAGTTAAAGATGAAGCATTACAACAAACGTTAATTGCAAAAGGATTAGCAAGACAAGCAGCATTTAGTTGGGATAAATCGGCCGAATTACTTTGGCAAAGTTGCTTAAAAGCAATGGAAAAGTAATCCCAGTTATTTAATAAATGGAGTATTAAATTCGAAAAATTAAATAAGAAATTCGAAAATTTATTTGGTTTAGAAAGCCTATGAATCGCTTTACAGCTTATTTTGCTTTGAATCAAAACTTTCCTTACCCGATAATATTTCAAAATAAAGAATAAAATCTGAAGCTAAACTGTATAAAGGGTATTGAAAGGTAGCAGGTTTATTTTTTTCAAAAAAGAAATGACCAATCCATGCAAAACCATATGCTAAAATTGGTGAAAACAATAAAATAGTAACTTCATGGAATATGAAGGAGCCAAAGAAGATAAATATAAATAAACTGGTTCCAATAAAATGTAGCATTCTACTTGTTTTATTTTGGTGTTGGCTCAAGTAAAAAGGATAAAATTCTTTGAGTGATTGATATTGTTTTTTCATGAGTATTTGCTTAAGCAACAATAAAGTAAAATTTATAATTTTTGTTGTCCAATTAATTAATAGAAATTTGATTTTGTATATTGATTGTAAATCTTAAATTGCTGCCATAAAAAAATAACAAAAAATTTAGAAAAGAATATGAACTTTCCAGAAAACTTAAAATACACCAAAGACCACGAGTGGGTTAGAATTGAAGGCGATGTAGCGTACATTGGTATCACTGATTTTGCACAACATGAATTAGGCGATATCGTATATGTGGATATTCCAAGTAAAGGAAAAACGATTACCAAAGACGAAGTTTTTGGTACTGTAGAAGCTGTTAAAACTGTTTCTGATTTATTCATGCCTTTATCTGGTCAAGTTTTAGAGTTAAATGCAGATTTAGATGCAGCTCCTGAAAACGTGAATAATGATTGTTATGGAAATGGTTGGATGATAAAATGTACTATAAGTAATGAAGCTGAAATTTCGGAACTTATGGATGCAACTGCATACAAGCAATTAATTAATGCCTAATCATTTAAAAAACTCAACAAATGCCTTATTGAACCATTGGTTCAATAAGGCATTTTTGCGTATTCAAATAGCACTTTTTGGGGCTGCATTTTTTTTAGTTTTATTTGGTAAAGCACATGCTCAATCAAAAAATTATTTAGGAAATAATTTAACTGTTTCGCTCAATTCACAATCAATAAGTAAGTTAAAATTCAGCGATTCACTAAATGATAGTAAATATAATTTTAGAAATACCAAGTTTTTAATTGGCTACAAACATTCACTTTATTCAAGCTTTACACAAAAAGAGGGTGTTTTAAAATACAGTCAAATCAATGTTTTACCTTCATTGCAAATTGGCAAAGTGAATTTTGGCCATGAAAATTTAAATAGAACACTTGTAAATTTAAAAATTGGTCTTTCTGGACTTTTTCATACTTCAGCTAAAAACACGTTTTTATTTGCAGCCAACGCATTTGCCAATGAAGATGAATACACTTTACCCGATGCAATATTTAGGTGCTCTGGAATGATGATGTACATGAGAAAAGTAAACCAAAAGTTTTCATACAGAACAGGATTAACATTTACTTATTTATTTGGTGAACCTTTGGTTTTACCTGTGCTTGGATTTAAGTATAAAACCAGTGAAAAATCAATGTTAAATGTTACGCTTCCTTTTGTGATTAATTGGAAGAAACAAACTAAAGTTAAAAAATTATTTTATGGTTTTACTTTCAGACCCAGTGGTGGAATCAACCATTATCAAAACAAGTTAAGTGTTGATACCACAAATATTACATTGATATTGAGGCAAAGGAATTATCAGTTTTTAGGAGATATTAGGATGATAAATAAAACCAATATGATATTATTTCAAGCAGGATTTGTTGGGAATCAAAAAGTTTTTTTTACCAATGAAAACAACAATTCAATAGTAAATAATTTTAGCTTCATTGGGAGTAATGCCGTTTATGCCAACATTACTTTTATTTGGTTTTTGAATAAAAAATCAAGGAATAAACAAGAATCAAGAACGATGAATACTAACGAATCAATCAATGATGATGAGTTAATAGATGATGCTTGGTAGCTATTTTTTTAATTTTATTTAATGGGTTCAAAACATACTAAATTCATTATTTTTGTTGCTTTAGCTTTAACTTCTTCTGTGGAGTTTGCAAGCACCGTAATGTGACCCATTTTACGCATTGGTTTACTTTCTTTTTTATCGTATAAATGTAAGTAAACTCCTTCAATATGGTGTAATTGATCTAAGTTTTTAATGGCATAAGCACCCGAAAAACTTTTATCGCCTAACAAATTAATCATTGCTGCAGGCTTAATTAAACCAACACAACCAACAGGTAATCCTAAAACTATTCGTGTTAATTGTTCGTATTGAGAAGTATAATTTGCTTCTATCGTATGATGGCCAGAATTATGCGGACGAGGAGCAATTTCATTCACTAAAATATCGCCATTCAATGTAATGAACATTTCTACAGCAAAAACGCCTGGACTTTTAAATTGATTGATAGTTTGAATGGCAACAAACTTTGCTTTTTCAGCCATTTGTTTGCTAATATCAGCTGGACTAAATAAATAGGTTACCAGATTGGCTTCAGGTTCAAACTCCATTTCTACAGCTTCATACGCAACAGTAGTCCCGAAAATATCTTGTGCTACAATGATCGAAATTTCTTTTTCACAAGGAATAAATGCTTCTAATAAACAAGGAACATCGTAAGGAATTAACGAGTTGTCAGATAAAATTGCTTGACTATTAAGTATGGTAACTCCTCTGCCATCGTATCCATCTTTTCGGGTTTTAGCTACAAATTTTTCAGTGTCTAATTTTGTAATTGCCTCGTTCCATTCGCTCTTATTATTTACCAAAAAATAAGGTGCAGTTGGAACATGATGTTCTGTATAATATTGTTTTTGTAAACCTTTATCTTGAATAATTTGTAACATTCTAGGCGAAGGAATGATGGTTTTTCCTTCGTCCTCTAATTTAATTAAAGCCTCCGTGTTTACATGTTCAATTTCAAAAGTGAGCACATCACTCATAGCAGACAATTCCATTATTTTAGCTTCATCGGTTAATGAACCTTCTATAAATTCATGCGCCAAATGATAGCAAGGACAGTCTTTTGAGTTTTCTAAAATATTTACATTTACATTTAAGCGAAGTGCTTCTTCTATTAGCATTCGCCCAAGTTGACCACCGCCTAAAATTCCAATTTTTTGTTTGAGTAAATTCATCGAATTGCTTTTTTTATTTAGTTTGCTCGCTTAAAATTTTCATGTAAAAACTTTCGTAAATAGGAACTATATTATTGATATCAAATTCCAAAGCACGAGTCAATGCATTTGCTTTGAATTGATGTAATCGTTCCTCATTTTCTAAAATATAAATTCCTTTTGCAGCCATTTCATCTACATTACCAACCTCGGCCATAAATCCAGAAATTCCGTTTTGTATTAACTCAGGAATTCCACCTGCGTTACTAGCAATTACAGGAACTTGACAAGCCATTGCTTCTAAAGCAGAAAGTCCAAAACTTTCAGTTTCACTTGGCATCAAGAACAAATCGCATACACTTAAAATTTCTTCTACAGGATTTTGTTTTCCTAAAAACATAATGCTTTCGCATAAATTCAATTCTCTGCTAAGCATTTCAGCATGATGACGTTCTGGACCATCGCCAACTAACAGTAATTTTGACGGAATTTTCTCTCTTATTTTACCAAATATTTTTATCACATCTTCTACTCTTTTAACTTTTCTAAAGTTAGAAGTATGAACAATTAATTTTTCATTTTGCGGTGCAATGGCTTTTTTAAAATGTTCTTTTGCTTGTTTTTGAAACCTTGAAACATCAATAAAATTTGGAATGACTTCTATGTGTTTTTTTGTTTTAAAATGTCTGTAAGTATCTTGTTTCAATGAATCGGAAACGGAAGTAACCCCATCAGATTGATTAATGGAATAAGTAACCACAGGTTCAAACGATGAATCTTTTCCAACCAAGGTAATATCAGTTCCGTGTAGAGTAGTTATTACCGGTATATTAATACCTTCAGTAGCTAAAATTAATTTAGCCATAATGGCTGCCGAAGCATGTGGAATGGCATAATGAACATGAAGAATATCTAATTTTTCAAATTTTACTACATCTACCAAAGTGCTTGCTAATGAAGTTTCGTAAGGAGGAAAATCAAATAATGGATAAGTACTCACATTTACTTCATGGTAAAAAATATTACTCATAAATGAGTCGAGCCTTGCAGGTTGTTTATAAGCTATAAAATGTACTTGATGACCTCTTTGTGCTAATGCTTTTCCTAGCTCAGTGGCCACTACTCCGCTACCTCCATAGGTTGGATAACACACAATTCCTATTTTCATTTGTTTTGTTTACTATATAAATTTTGAAAGCACAAATGTTAGTGTTTTGTTTTACTATTTGAAATTATTTTATTGATTTAACTCTGTTAATTTATAAATAGCTAAATGGTAGACTTTTATTCGTTAATAAATAAAAAAACCAACTTCAATTTGAAGTTGGTTTTTTTTTATTTAAGCAACAACAGCTGCATCCACAAATTTATATCCTATTCCTCGCGATGAGTGAAGAAATACTGGATTTTTAGGATCTGTTTCAAAGTATTTGCGTAAGCTAAGCATAAAATTATCAACTGTTCTAGTATTTGGAATTACGTTATAATCCCAAACTACTTTTAAAATATGTTCTCTGCTTACCACTGAATTTTTGTTTTCAATTAATAACTTAAGTAGTAAAGTTTCTTTTTTAGTTAAATCAATCAAACCATCTACTCCATTTGCTTGATGGCTGTCAAAGTTTATCCAATTTTTTCCGAAATTAAAAATTACAGGAAGTGCTTTTTCATTTGACCTTATTTTATCTCTTTTAATTAATAATTTTTTGATACGTATCAAAAGTTCTTCTAAATCAAAAGGTTTTGTTAAATAATCATCACCTCCTTTTTTCAAACCTTCAATTCTTTCTGCTGGAGTACTTTTAGCCGATAAAAATAAAATTGGAATATTTTGATCGTGAAGTCTAATATTTTCACAAACCATGTAACCATCCATTTCAGGTAACATGATGTCAAGAACTACTAAATCAAATTTACGTTCTCTAAATGTATCTATGGCTTTTTTACCATCGCCAACGGCAATGACGTGGTAGTTTTCAAATTCTAAATTAAGTTTTAGTGCGTATTGAAGATTTTCTTCATCTTCTACCAATAGTATATTATTCATTAATAATTTTTTTTAGTAACTGTTATTGAATTCACTTTACGTGAAATCTAACTTCAAAGTTTGTTCCATTAGGATGATTATTTTTCACTTCAATGGTTGCATGATGAATATTTACTAATTTTTTTACAATAAACAACCCAAGTCCAGTTCCTTTTGTTTTACGAGTTTGTTCCTCACCAACCCTATAAAATTTATCAAAAAGCCTTTGTTTATCATCATCTGAAACCCCTATTCCTAAATCTGAAACGCTTAAAAATATGTGCTTATTATCCGACTTTAAAAGTATTGTAATATTTTTGTCAGAATATTTTTCTGCATTCGTTAATAAATTAATAACAATGGTTTCGATGGCAAATTCATCACCAATTATAAATACTTCGTTTTCTATATTTTTGATAATTCTACCTTGAATATTTCTTGGTTCAGCGTATTGGTCAATTATTTTATGTAGTAACTCACTCAAGTTTAGTTGAGTCATTAATGGTTCATAATGTTTTGTTTCTAATTGTGCTGAAAGCAATAAATTGTCAACCAAAACCCTTAATCTATTGGTATCGTTTATGGAGTTTTTTAAAATGGTATGCTGTTGTTCTTTGTCTAAATCACGCTTCAATAATGTTTCTAAATATAGTTTTACAGAAGCAATTGGTGTTTTTAGTTCATGAGTAACCGATAATAAAAAGTTGTTTTGTTGTTGATTTAATTTGATACTTTTTTCAAATGTTTTATATACCCATAGTATTCCCCAGAATAATAAAATTATCATCACTATTCCTTCGGTAGCATACATCCATTTTTTCTTTGAAAGTTTGATATTTGAAGCATCTATTTGCTTTTCCAGCTTTAAATAAGCTTCTTCTTTAGGCCTAATCAAATAGCCGTTAAAAGGATTTATGGTATCAACATAAACCAATTCTAAAGTATTGTAATTATTTTTAAAATATCTATTTAGTTGAGCAGTATCTAAAAAATTATCTTGCCTTATTTCTTCTCCAATATCTGTAGAGGCTTTATAACATAATATTTCATCAGCTTGTGTAATTAAGCTGCTATTTTCTTTTTCAAGTATGTTAATGTTATTGCTATTTCTAAAATGTTCAAAGCCCCACCAACTAAAGGCTGCAATGATATAAATAGATAAAAAAACGAAAATTAAACGAGGTTTATTCATTCAGAAATAAAATTTATAAATAATATAATAAGAAGTATTTAAAGTTCGTAAGAACTTTTACGCTTGGTGCTAAAATGTTTTTTTACACTTAACCAAAAAGCTAATATTAAATACACTAAAACCGGTGAAGCGGCAGTTATAAAGGATGTATAAATAAAATACATACGAATAATATTTGAATTGATGCCAAATCGATTACCCAAGTATGCACATACACCAAATATATTTTTTTCTATATAATATTTAAATTTATCCATGATTTTTCAACCTTTCAAATATAAAAATATTGTTCAATCAAAAAGAATTAATTTAATAATTTAATTTAAAACTACTAATTTTTGAAATGCTTCTTCGGTTTTTCCTTGCGATTTAATTTTTACTTTGTAAATGTATACGCCTTTTCCAATTGCATCTCCATAGTCATCGCGCCCATCCCATTCTAATTCGCTAAAATGGCTTGTTGCTGCAACTATGTCTTTTTGTAACGTCTTCACTAATTTACCATTTACTGTAAATATTTGAATCAAAACTTGTAGTTCTTGTCCTGCTTTATTATGGTCAAAATGGAAAGATGTTTTGGTAGTAAATGGATTTGGATAATTCAATACATTTTGCAAGGCAATTTTACTATCGTTTGACACTATAAATTCTATTTCTGCCTCACCTACATTATTAAAAATATCATAAGCCTGAAACTTTATTTTATTCAATCCCAATGGTAAGTTTTTATAATTATAATTGACTATTCCACTTTGATAAGTATTTAAATTCGATCTATAAAAATCGTTCATTATAATGGTGTTGGTATTTTCCTTATTCATTACTGCATTTAAGTCTCTACCAACTCCTCTACTTGTAGTATTTATGCCATTTTCATCATATATTTTTGCAATGAATAATGAATTTTCTGGCACCAATCCACCATTGGCAAACTTTTCATCGTTCATGTATAATTGTATTTCAGGTCCTTTGTTGTCAACCCAAATTGAATCAGAAGTTCCACCAATTAATGCTTTTCCTTCATAGCCACTTGCATCGGTTGTATCGTTATTGGCATAGTAACTTATTTTGCCATAACCATATTTATAATCAATGTCTTTTGGAACAATAAAACTAAAAGTAAAAACACCATTGGTAACTGTTGCGGAGCCTTTGTAAATGATATTATTTTGTAATTTAAAACTTGAAAGACTTACCGGTTTTTCTAAATCTACAATTGGGTATTCCGATTCTTTATCAAAAACAGTTGGGTAAACAATTCCGTTAAAATTATTCATTAAATTATTGTTTTCATCTAACACATTTCCCGAAATGGTAACCTTGCTTAAAGCTTTAATGGTATCATTAAATATACTGATAGATTTATTGTTGATGGAAGTAGTTTTTACAATGTATTTTGGTAATGCCAATTGTAACATCGGATCGCCTAATAAGGTAAAGTTTCTAGTATTACCTTCAGCAAATAAATTTTTCGTTTTCATAATTAATTCACCAAAGGTTTTAGGTTGTAAAATAGCACCAGAATCTAATCCTAATTGGCTGTTAAATTTATCATTTAACGCATCATTGCTACTTGAATAAACTAACCTAACAGTAGTAAATAATGCAATCGGCCCTCCGTTTGGATTAATCATTGCTAATTCACCAGCAGCTAATCTGCTTGGGTCATCAAATCTGCTAAATTCACAAGTAGCTGTCATCAGCAATGGCATGTTTTCTTTAACATTCCAAGCATTTATGTCATCTACGTTCAAAATCCTTCTTGCACTCCAACCTACTTCACCACCATGTCCAATATAATTAATAACTAAACTACCTTTATTCATGGTATTTCTAATAGCAGTATTTACTTGAGGAAAACGTTTTCCACCTGCAGTTGATAATGGTTCGTATGAATTAGCATATATTTTTTGAATATTGAATTTTTTGAATTTGCTTAAATAAGTATTGTTCAAATATTCTGCAGTTTTCATAAAATCAATTTGGTATTCTGTCCATTCGTCATCAGCAATAAAAGTTAATTTATTTCTCCAATCGCCATAACTACTTGTTGTTTCATAGTAAATGACTTTATCTACTATTCCTTTTGCTTGTTCTATATTAACTACTGGAAATCTACCAATTCCTAAATCCATTAAGTCTACAGCGTTTCTGTTAATAGCAAAATTTCCTTCATTGTCATCTAAACACACAAAAAAATCATCGGTACAAAATGATCCAGGATCTGTACTATTTACTTCTTCATAAGTTGGAATATAATTGGTGTTTACAAAACCTGTTTTTGTTTTACTAAAATTTCCTTTGTAATCGTAGCTGGCTCTTCCTATTAAAGTAACATATTTTAACTGCTCGTTTGGCGAAATATATTTTTTATAAAACATTCTAAGCATGTCTCTAATGGCTGTTACATCTTGACTTCCACTACTAAATTCATTATAAATATCTGTTAAATTGATGACATGAATATTCAATCCGTTTTTTTGTTTGTGGTAATCAGCCAGTCGTTTTGCTTCACTGATAAAATCAGTATGAGTAATAATAATTCCTTGCACCGCACCTAAGCCATGAATGTTTTGATTAGCCACTTTTCCAATGCTTATTGGCTTAATGAAATTTGAATTATCAAAAGCCATGAACCAACGCAAACTATCAGCATTTGCTGCAAAATTAAATTGGCTGTTTGCAGCATCAAAAAAACCTTGAACGGAAAATATTTGAGTAGGATTACTCACATCCCAAATGCTTAAATTTTTGTTTGTATAAAAATTATATTGTGCAATATTGCCATTAGCAATGGCATTTTTATCACTGAATAAAATTTGTTTACTCGCATTTTTCAAAAAAGCCCTTGCATTGATGGTATAAAAATCAAGCCAACCATTTGCACCTTGTGCCACTGGTCCGGTATATGAATAGTTAATATCAAATCGATTTGAGTTGGGTTTAAATGTTAAAGTTTTATAGTCTAAATCGGCATAAATTCCATCGTAAGCCAATGACAAACCTGAGCAGGTATGGTTCAAATAAAATTGGTTATTGATGCTTACATCAAATCCGTTGGTTTGTGATGCTCTACCAGCAATATTTGATTGAAAAATAACATTTGCTGAAGTATCTAAATCGGAAATAATATTGGTAAATGTTCGCTGAGGTTGACGGTTAAAATCTTCGCCATACCAGTTTCTGCCTGTTTTTACAAAATTGGTAAGGTCTTCTTCATGATGTACCAAAGCATCGTAAGTGGAAGTATTATAATTAGCATTTGTAGCTGACGAAATGGATGAAATTCGTTTGCCTAAATTATTTGATACGGTTATATAATAATAAGTGGTGTCTGAATATAAATTAGCTTGATTATTATAGATTAGGTTGGATTTATTATATTTCCATACTTCCTTTTGATTTTGACCATAAAACAATATATAATCATTTGTATTGAATTTTCCATCACTTTCACCTTGAATAACAATGGCATTTTCTTGTAAATCATCATACCGTGCATCTGAATTTCTTTCGGGCAACATTCCTGATCCATTGCCAAATATTTTTATATTTCTTGGGTCAATTCCATCAATATTTATTCCTAAATTCTTTAAAAAAGTATAATCAATTCTATGAACAGCATTATTCATTGTAGCAATTTTATACCATTGTCCGTTTGCTAAAACAGAATTTGCAGCGTAACTTGTTTTGTTTAAAAATTTTGGCAATTCAAATACATTATTTGTTTCAATTTGTATGTTACATGAAATCACTTTTTTTAAAACATTTCCAACTTTTACATAAGGAATCATTTTTACAAATAAAAATGCTTGTCGTTTTTCAAAACCAACAGAAGTGTAAAGCTCTAAGCTAACATTTCTAATATTTTTCAAATCTTGATTTGATATTATTTCGTCTTCAAAAATAATATCAACAATTTTAGAATTGATGATTTCAGTACCACATTTTCCCAATTTATTTTGATAAATAGGGATTAAGCCAAAAGGTCTTTCGTAACTTGCATTTGTAAAAAATGTTTGAAATTCACCCGATTTTGTTGATTTTGGCGCTTGCCAATCAAATATGACATTTTTTATTATTTGATAGGCAAATATATGATTACCAAATATTAATGTACTCAATAATACACTTGTTAGAATTTTTATTTTTATTTCTTTGAAGAAAAATTGCATATAAAATCTGAAATTTATTATAATTGAAAAATAGTTGTAGAGGAAATACAACGAACAAACATACTAAAAAAGTATTTTAAGCCTTATATAAATTATTAAAAATTATTTATATTTTACTAAAAAGACATATAAAAAAAAATGACATTTAAAAAAACTGCCCTGCGCAGAATACTTACATACATATTACCGCTGTTAATAAGTGTGCGAGCAAATGCTCAGGATCCACAATTTTCGCAGTTTTACGCTTGCCCAACATATACTAATCCTGCATTTGCAGGTTCTAGTACTGTAGGTCGATTGGTTTTAAATACTCGTAACCAATGGCCAGGAATTTCTGGCTCTTTTACAACTGTTAATGCAAGTTACGATGAACATTTTGAAGCTATCAATGGTGGAATAGCAATTCAAGCACATTACGATGAACAAGGTACCGGAACACTTAGAACTGTTGGTACTAATTTTGCTTATTCATACTTAATTCCAGTTAGCAGAAAATTTACCATTAGAATGGCGCTACAAGCCGGATTCATGCAGAAATCAGTTGATTTTACAAAATTTCTTTGGCGTTCACAATTAGGACAAAATGGATATGATGCTAATTTAAAACCAGAACCTTTAGGTACTCCAGAAGGTAAAACAAATATTGTAAATTTTGCAGCAGGTTTTTTGGGATATAGCAAAAACTTCTATTTTGGAATTGCTGCTCATAATATAACTGAACCAAACCAATCCTTTGATTTAAATGGAAAAGGATTGGTAAATGTTAATATTTATAGAAGATTTACTGGACATGTTGGTTTTATTCAACCAATTAATGAAAGCAGAATTAAAAACAGGTCTTCGTATCTATACCCTAACGTTATTTATATGCAACAAAATTTCCTTGGAAGAGAAGCTTCTCAATTAAATTTAGGAATGTATATCAGTAAAGGTCCATTAGTTGGAGGTTTGTATGTAAGACAAACTTTTGTTAATACTGATGCCATAATTGCTATAATTGGCATTCGTACGGAAAAAGTTAAAATAGGCTTTTCTTATGATGGCACTGTTTCAAATGCTAGTGCAGGTGCTGCAAATTCTTACGAAGTTTCTTTGGCATTTGAACTACGTAAAAAAGTAAGAAGAAGAAATCCAAGACCAATGACTTGTCCTGATTTTTAGTATATTTGAAGCATGAATAAATTGATGGGAAAATTGTTTTTAAGTACAATATTTATACTTGTATTTTTAAATGCTTTTGCGCAAGATCCGCAATTAAGTCAATTCTATGCTTCACCAATTTATACAAACCCTGCTTTTGCGGGTGCAGCAAAAAAAATTCGAATTGCAACCAATGCTAGAAACCAATATACTGGTTTAAATAAAACATATAGAACTTCAGTAACTTCAGTAGATGCATATGTACCAAAAATGCAAAGTGGACTAGGAGCCATTGTTGCTATTGACCAAGCAGGTGATGGATATTTAACTACTTTATCATTTGGCGGAATATATTCATATAATTTGCCCATCAGTAGAAATTGGAATGCTAATTTTGGTTTGAAAGGTGAAATTATACAAAAGTCTTACGATTTTAATAAATTTGTTTTTGGGGATCAATTAGATCCAGTTTTAGGATATACAGGAAAACCATCTGCCGAAATTAGACCAAGTGAATTAGTTTTATTTCCTAATTTTGCTGCTGGTGCTTTAATTTACAGCGAAAATTTTTATGCAGGCTTTGCAGTAAATAATTTAACAGAACCCAATCAATCATTTGTTTTATCTAATTCTATAGCCGAACCTTATATTTTGCCAAGAAGATTTACCGCACATTTGGGAGCAAACATTGATTTAAAGAAATCGAGGTTTGAAAACAATCGAGTTTACCTTTCTCCAAATTTATTATTTATGAGCCAACGCGATTTTTATCAAGTAAATGTAGGAACATATATTAAAAAGCAAGCTTTAACAGTTGGTATGTGGTTTAGACAAACAAGTAGAAATTCTGATGCAATTATATTTTTATTAGGTTTACGCTTTCAGAATTTTAGAGTGGGTTATAGTTACGATTTAACCATTTCGAACGCTAGAACTGCAACTGTAGGTAGCCATGAAATATCATTAGGTTTTGATATTAAAACCAAATCTAGATCAAGAAGTAGGATGGGAAGACCAATTAAATGCCCTGAATTATAACTTTTTAATATATTTTACATCACCAACCATCCTCATTTTCAACAGATAATATTTTTTTTCAAAAAAAAAGCAATATTATACACATAATTACCAAATTCCGTTATATTTGGAAACTTTAAAGTAATTATTTTATACCATGAAATTAGTAAATAAATTATTGTTGGCATCATTTACAACTACTATGTTGTTTTCGGCATGTTCACAAAAATCAGGCACTACTGGCTGGAAGTACAATGACACCAAATGGGGTGGATTTGAAAAGCATAAATTCAAAGATCAAGAAACTGGTCCGGGATTAGTTTTTATTGAAGGTGGAACTTTTGTAATGGGAGCATCGGAACAAGATGTAACTTATGATAGAAACAATACTAAAAGACGTATGTCTGTTAATAGTTTCTATATGGATGAAACTGAAGTAACCAATTTTCAATATTTAGAGTATGTATATTGGTTAACTAGGGCTTACGGTGCTGAAAATCCAATCATTGCCTCATCAGCTTTACCAGATACTTTGGTATGGAGATCAAAACTTTCCTATAATGAACCTTATGTAAATTATTATTTACGTTATCCTGCATACCGCGATTATCCAGTAGTAGGTGTAAGTTGGTTACAAGCATCTGAATTTTGTAATTGGAGAACTGATCGTGTGAATGAATACATCATGATCAGAGAAGGCTTAATGAAAAATAGCAATATTAACAAACAAAACGATGAGACTTTTAATACGGAAGCTTATATGTTAGGTTTAACTCCTATTGATATCAAAAAGCAATTAAAAGATTATACTCCTGGTGGTAAAAAACGTGATGTGAAAATGGAAGATGGTATATTATTACCTATTTACCGTTTACCAACTGAAGCTGAGTGGGAATTTGCAAGTGTGGCTTATAAAACGGCTTCATATAATGAAAACGTTGATTCTCGTAAAATTTACCCTTGGGCTGGTTTAACATTAAGAAGAGGTAATACAGAAAAAACCCGTGGTAGAATGTATGCAAACTATGTAAGAGGAAGAGGAGATTACAAAGGTATTGCTGGTAATTTAAACGATAACGCTTCTTATACTACTACTGTTAAAGATGCCTTTTATATTCCTAACGATTTTGGTTTATACCACATGGCTGGAAATGTAAGCGAATGGGTAATGGATGTTTATAGACCTTTATCATTAGAAGATAATAACGATAACATGTCGTTTAGAGGGAATAATTACAAAACTCAAGAAAGAGATGCAGATGGTAACATTACTGAAAAAGATAGCTTAGGCAGAATTAAATACAGAGAGGTAACTGAAGCTGAAAATATTAAAAGACGTAATTACAAAAAAGCCGATAATATTGGTTATAGAGATGAATTAAAATATGAAGGCGATATAGATCAAAAATACGAATACGGTATTACTTCATTAATTGACAATGCAGCTAGAGTTTATAAAGGCGGAAGCTGGAACGATAGAGCATATTGGTTAAGCCCTGGAAACAGAAGATATTTAGACCAAGAACAAGCTACTTCAACCATTGGTTTCCGTTGTGTAATGGATAGATTAGGTAGCCAAACTAAAAAAGGAAGAAAATAATTTTAATTATAAAAATAAAAACCGAATCAGTTTTAAATTGATTCGGTTTTTTTGTGCCTGTTTATATGTAATTGGCAATTTGCAATGAGCAATGAAGATTAGCAATTTTGTATTTTAATAAATCAGTTCAACAAACAATCCCGATGTATCAGAAAAAATTCAGCATTATAATTTACCTAAAAAAGCCAATCTTATTTTACGATTGGCTTTAGTACCCCTCGTTGACAAAAGATGCAAGCAAAATGAGTTAATTGTATATGGAATTATTAGGAAATTAGGGTTTTGAGATTTATATTGAATAATTGACTTTTAAGCGAAAAATACCTCAGCGGGAATATTAAATTCTTGATGAAAAATTTTAGCTAATTTCAATGTTAATGGTTTTCGTCCACTTAATAGAGATGAGACATAACCCTTACTACCAAATTTTCCAACCAAGTCTTTGTTTTTCAACCCAAGTTCAGTCATTTTTAGTTTAATAGTTTCAAGAGGATCAGGATAAGGTATAGTGAAATGAGCATCTTCATATTGTTTAATAAGCAATAAAGCCACTTCTATTTTTTTTCCATTTGTTGAATTTGGCAATATTTTTTTATCAAACATTTCATCAACCCATTTCAGGTATGCTTCATATTGAGTTTTATTTTTTATAATTGACAGTTCCATTATTTTATTTGATGTTGAATAGTTGATACATTTATTTTATCGTATTCCTTGTGTGTTCCAAACCACTTAATTTGTATAGCTTTATATTCAAAAACAATGCGAACCACAAGCCTAAACTTATTTCCCATAATATTGAAAACTATCCTATCATCTCCGGCTAAACTAGCAGAACCATAAACAGATTTTAAGGAGTTGAAGTTTTCAAAATCCGATTTTACCAATTCATGATACCACTCAAACAGCGCATTAGCAGCTAATGGATATTTTTCGGCATAAGATAACAAAGTTCTTCTAGTAATAATATTGAACACTTGGCAAAAGTAAATGTTTTCTAATAGAAAACAAAATAATGATTTCTACAAACAAAAAAGCCAATCGTAATTAACGATTGGCTTTTGCTCCCCTTATTGACGAAAGTTGCAGCTATTTCCCGATGATTGAGTTTGTGACTATCAGGAAATTGAAGGGTGGAACTTCTTAAACTTTTTTCAATTTTCCACTACAGTCCTTAAATAAGCTAGATAAACTTCTCCTCGTTGTTCTGCAAAGAAATCTAGCAGTAAGACGGTACTTGATTGAATAAACAAACCCATTCCAATCCCATTCCACAGGGAATTTTGCCTAGCTCCGTACATAAGAATAACACCTATGATTATTAAAGTGATTTCAGTGTATCTAAAAATTACA